>CACZQE010000414.1 GCA_902783205.1 uncultured Lachnospiraceae bacterium
AAAGGTGAAGAAGGATACAGAGATTCCTGTACCCGGCGCCAAGTTTAAACTAACCAGGGTCGATAATAACGGAAATGATATTACAACTCCCGGCGAAGCCTATTCATTCGAAGATGAAGTTGATCCAGAAACAGGAGAACTGGAATTCACAGGACTCAGGAAGGGACGTTACAAATTGGAAGAGACGTTCGTACCGGAAGGTTATATCAAGAATGAACAGTTCTATTTCATTACAATCGGAAAAGACGGATCAGGTGCACTGGATACATCTATTCCGCATGAGATGATCAGTCCTGAATCAGGCAACGAATACACTGTTGAGAACGAACCCGGCGCCGAACTGCCCCATGCAGGAGGCATTGGTACTACCCGCTTTATTCTCTTCGGATCTCTTATCATGATGTTTGCTGCAGCAGGTATGCTTCTGATGAGAAAGCGCGAGGAAGTAAACAGATAGCTTTCAGATGTAGTTAAGGAAAAATCTTCCACTTCTTTGAGGAAGTAAAAAGACAACAAAAAACCGGCATGAATTGCGGGAATGAATACCCCAATTAATGGACTGACAGTCAACTGTCAGTCCATTTTTCCATAATTCAGATTAATTAAATAACTATGTTGAAAAGTAAAATAAAATGATTATAAATTCTTGAAAATTAGTTGACACATTTCAATATTATTGTTATTATTTGTTAAAATACAACTAATAGGCCTTGGCTTCCAGACATTTGTCAGGGAGGGTAACAGACTCAAAAACAGACGCGGAATTCCGGTTTATCTGGAATGAGGAAGGATAAATCATGAAGTGGCATAAGAGATTCATTGGGTTTGTAGTAGAAAAGAGTAAGGATGGAGCTCGTTGGAAAAAGTTAATACTTACAATGGCAGCAATGGTTGTGTTTGTGACAACCTATAATCTCATTTTGCCTGCCATCAGTATAGATAAGGATTCTGCTGACAAGGATGCCGGATTCTATCTTCAGAACGAAGGCGAAGATACTGAGGGGGGTACTGCGCCCTTTTTGTCGGCCCTTGCGCCTGATCAATCCTATGAAGTTACAATAAAATGTGATAATAATACGATCCTTCCGTCGGCCGGCAGCCTGCAGGTAAAGACCATCAGCGCGGACGATCCTCTCTTCCGTTCCTACAGAAAAGAGCTGGCATCAGGTATAAACACCAGGACTAAAAAGATTACAGGACTGCAGATTTATTCCCTGACATTTACTGACCGGACAGGTCAGCCTGTTCCCCTCCGGGGAGAAGCAGAGATCACCATTAACTACCATAAGGCCCTGGCAGCAGGACAGGACAGTGAGATTCGTGCATTTTCCGGGCTGGATGCGAAAAATGTCACATGGGCAGAGGTTAAAGCGGTCAGAAAAGACCAGTTGATAAGCTCTTTAACCTATCATATCAATAAAGAGGGCCTTACCGGTATAGCAGTGATCGGGAAGACTTCTGAAAATGATAAAGAGGAGACCGGGAAAACCACCAAGGAAGAAGTAACCGAGGAAACCTCCGGCCAGGTTACCGAAAAAGTCAGTGATACTGAAAAAGACACCGGAAAAGAGAAAGAGAGCACAGAAGCAAAAGGCAGCAAGGCTGTATCAGACGAATCTGATGACAAGGCAAATAGTGCTGAGAGCGAGACAGGTACTCTTACAGCCTCAGGCAGGGATTATGAGGTGACTCTGTCTTATGGAAAAAACAGCGGCATCCCGGCAGAGGGTGCTTCTCTTAAGGTGTCTGAAATTCAGGACGGAAGCAAAGCATTTGCATCCTATATGAACAAGACTGAGTCCTGTATCGGAAAAGACAAAGAGATCAGCCATGCAAAACTTTATGATATTACTATTCTGGTGAACGGAAAAGAATTTGAACCGGAAGCACCGGTCCAGGTTCACATAGCAGCAAAAGACATGCCTTCAAAAGAAGAAGGTCAGATCAGCATGGTACATATCCCGGACAAGGGAGAAGCCAAAATGCTGGACGAGAAAGATGTCACAGTTGAGACTAAAAAGAAGACTGTAGAAGGCGTGGAGTTTACAGCGGATGAATTTTCCGTATATGGAATTATCTATACAGTAGATTTCCGCTGGGAAGCAGATGGAAAGAATTATGAGTTCAGTATCCCCGGCGGCGGATTTGCAAGCTTTGCACAGATCGTGGAAAAACTTGACATCAGCCAGGGGGATCCGCAGGACTTCATGGCAGAAGTGGAAAAAGTGGAATTCAGCAGCCCGGAACTGCTATGGGTTGGCCGGACTGAGAAAGACACTACGGTCGGAGCACTGAAAGATGCGAATAAACTGGACTGCCTGTACAGTACGGAACTGACCAAAAAAGATATAGAAGAGATCAATGATCAAAAAGTGGAGGCAGGTGACTGGGCACTGATCAGTCTGAATCCCT
>CACZQE010000415.1 GCA_902783205.1 uncultured Lachnospiraceae bacterium
GCACAGGATGGCCGAGGCCAACAAGGCTTTCGCCCATTACAGATTCTAAACGGTTTTTGCTGGAAGGCTGTGGAGACCGCAGCCTTCCATTACTTTTTATAGAAGAAACAGCGCAGCAATTCACCGTTGTTTTTATGATTTTAGGAGGGAATACCTTGGCTGGAAGAGAATATCCACTTGAACGAACAAGAAATATCGGTATCATGGCGCACATTGATGCCGGTAAGACGACATTAACAGAGCGTATTCTTTATTACACAGGTGTGAACTACAAGCTTGGTGAAACCCATGAGGGGTCTGCGACGATGGACTGGATGGAACAGGAGCAGGAGAGAGGAATCACCATCACTTCCGCTGCTACTACCTGCCATTGGACTCTGGAAGAGAACTGTAAGCCAAAAGAAGGTGCTCTTGAGCATAGAATTAATATTATTGATACTCCAGGCCACGTTGACTTTACGGTTGAAGTAGAGCGTTCACTTCGTGTTCTGGATTCTGCAGTAGGTGTGTTCTGTGCTAAAGGCGGAGTTGAGCCCCAGTCTGAGAATGTGTGGCGTCAGGCGGATACTTATAATGTTCCTCGTATGGCTTTCATCAATAAAATGGACATCATGGGTGCAGATTTCTATGGTGCCGTAGAACAGATTAAGACCAGGTTGGGAAAGAATGCAATTCCGATACAGCTTCCTATTGGAAAGGAAGATGATTTTAAGGGAATTATCGATCTGATGGAGATGAAGGCCTACATCTATAATGATGAGAAAGGCGAGGACATCCAGATTATTGATATTCCTGAAGATATGAAAGATGATGCAGACCTCTATCATACAGATATGATCGAGAAGATCTGTGAGGCGGACGATGAGCTCATGATGCAGTATCTTGAGGGAGAAGAGCCGGACGTTGATGCCCTCAAAGCGGTTCTGCGCAGGGGAACCTGTGCGTGTACCATGGTCCCTGTCTGTTGTGGAACAGCATACCGGAACAAGGGTGTCCAGAAGCTGCTTGATGCCATCATCGAGTATCTGCCGGCACCGACCGACGTAGAGGATATCAAGGGAACAGACCTTGACGGCAACGAGATTACGGTTAAGTCCTCAGATGATGAGCCTTTTGCCGCTCTCGCTTTCAAGATCATGACAGATCCCTTTGTTGGAAAGCTTGCCTTTTTCCGTGTGTACGCAGGAACCATGAATTCAGGCTCCTACATTCTCAATGCGACAAAGGATAAGAAAGAGCGTGTAGGCCGTATCCTTCAGATGCACGCCAACAAGAGAAGTGAGCTGGAGAAAGTTTATGCAGGTGATATCGCCGCTGCAGTAGGCTTTAAGTTCACTGCCACAGGCGACACCATCTGTGACGAAGACCACCCTGTCATTCTGGAGTCCATGGAGTTCCCGGAGCCGGTAATCGAGCTGGCCATCGAGCCAAAGACCAAGGCAGGCCAGGGAAAGATGGGCGAGGCTCTTGCCAAGCTGGCAGAGTAAGACCCGACTTTCAGGGCCAGCACCAACAAGGAGACAGGACAGACGATTATCGCCGGTATGGGAGAGCTTCATCTCGAGATTATTGTGGACCGGCTGCTCCGTGAGTTTAAAGTGGAGGCCAATGTCGGTGCTCCTCAGGTTGCTTACAAAGAGTCCTTTACCAAGGCGGTGGATGTAGACTCCAAGTATGCGAAGCAGTCAGGCGGCCGCGGTCAGTACGGACACTGTAAGGTACGTTTTGAGCCAATGGATGCCAATGCAGAAGAGACCTTCCGTTTCGATTCTGAAGTGGTGGGAGGCGCCATCCCCAAAGAGTACATTCCGGCAGTCGGAGCCGGTATCGAGGACGCCGCAAAAGCAGGTATTCTCGGCGGCTTCCCGGTTGTGGGCGTACATGCTACTGTCTATGACGGATCCTACCATGAGGTGGATTCCTCTGAGATGGCTTTCAAGGTTGCCGGTTCCCTGGCTTTCAAAGATGCCATGAGGAAGGCGGATCCGGTTCTGCTTGAGCCGATCATGAAAGTGGATGTCACCATGCCCGATGAGTACATGGGTGATGTAATCGGTGATATCAACTCCCGCCGCGGTAAGATTGAAGGTATGGAGGATGTAGGAGGCGGCCGTGTCGTACATGGTTATGTGCCGCTTTCCGAGATGTTCGGCTACTCGACAGACCTTCGTTCCAGGACCCAGGGACGTGGAAATTATTCCATGTTCTTTGATCACTATGAGCAGGTTCCGAAGAGCGTTCAGGACAAAGTACTCAGAACAAACGAAGATTAGTGTGTTTTTGAAGAAAATGACGAAAATCAGCATCTGATTTGGTGAATATTTCTTAATCTGTACATGAAATTGTTCTTGCAAATGCATTTAAAATGAAATATAATGTTAGCTAGGTGTGCGGCAGACACGCCGCAGTCTGGCTA
>CACZQE010000416.1 GCA_902783205.1 uncultured Lachnospiraceae bacterium
AAGAGTCCGTGGATTTCAATTCCCGGCAGACGGCTGATTTCCACTGCCTTAGCAAGGCCTTCTTCATCGGGTGAAAGTCCGATCCTGGTCATTCCCGTATCCAGGGCCAGATGTATCCTGGCCGCCTTCCCGGCCTTGACTGCCTCCGCCGACATGGCCTTTGCGGCCTCTACAGAATAAATGGTCTGCTCAATATCGTAGGTAAGATTGAGATCATACCCTGAGGGCGAGTGATAGCCGAGGATCATGACAGGCTTTTTTATTCCGTCTTCCCTCAGTTCAATTCCCTCTTCAATGGTCGCCACAGCGAAGTAATCCACCACGTCTTCCACATAGGAGGCAATTTCCTTTGCGCCATGTCCGTAACCGTCCGCTTTGATCACCGCCATGACCATGGCTCCGCCTGCATTCTCCCTGGCTGCCAGAAGGTTATCCCTTATGGCATCAAGATCTATATCACACCAGGTTCTCATATATCTTTCCATATTCTGTATATCTCCCTTCTGCTGACACCGCGGTCCTTTGCCACTGCTTTCATGGCTTCCTTCTCATTCAGGTCCCGGTCCAGATAATACTTCATATGCTCTTCCACTGTAAGGGTCTTCCAGGCATCCTGCTGCTCCTGCTCCAGTTCCTTCCGGTCTCTGCCGGCCAGAATCAAGACATACTCTCCTCTGGGTTCCGTCTCTTCATAATAACGGATCCAGTCCGAAAGCAGCATCTTCCGGCACTCTTCATGCTTTTTTGTAAGCTCTCTGCAGATTGCCGTCTCCCGGTCACCCAATGCCTTATAAATGTCCGAAAGGGTTCCCTTAAGGTGATGGGGCGCTTCATAGAGGACGATTGTCCGGGTCTCGTCTTTCAGTTCGGCAAGAACCTTTTCCCTCTCCTTTTTTTCTCTGGACAGAAAAGCCTCAAAACAGAACCTTCCCGTGGGCAGGCCCGAAAGAATCAGACCGCTGATGCAGGCGCAGGCTCCCGGCAGGGAGGTCACCCGGATTCCCTCATCCATGCACATTTTCACCAGGACTTCCCCGGGGTCGGAGATGCCCGGCGTACCCGCGTCGGTGATGAGCGCCACATCAAGTCCCCCGCGGAGCATTTCCACAAGTTTTTCACCTTTGCTGAATTTATTGTATTCGTGATAACTGGTAATTTTTGTGTGTATATCAAAATGATGCAGCAGACGCATACTGTTTCTCGTATCCTCCGCTGCAATCAGATCAACCTCTTTAAGTATCCGCACGGCCCGAAAGGTCATATCTTCCAGATTGCCGATGGGTGTTGCGCATAAGTATAGGGTTCCTGTCATAACATATCTCCATAGATCCGATGAATATTACCCGTATAGCTGCCGTCACGATGATAAACAATCAGTGGCGCGTCCACCGTGATCCGCGGTCTGCCGTCCTTAACGGCATCGATCAGGACCATGTTGGGCTCCTTATCAACATAAGGATATACCAGCCGCATCCTCTTAGGTTCCAGCCGGTACTTTTTCAGGCTTTCAAATATTTCCGCAAGGCGGAATGGCCTGTGTATCATAGTAAAATGTCCTCCGGGCCTGAGCAGCCAGCCTGCCGCCGATGTGACATCTTCCAGGGTACAGAGAATCTCATGCCTTGAGATTGCCTTGGAATCATTGGCATTGACCAGGCCGTGGCTCCCGCACATATAGGGAGGGTTGCAGGTGACATGGTCATAGGCTGTGGGAGAGAAGTTTTCCTTCACATCCTTCACATCCCCTCTGTAAAAGCGGATCCTGTCTTCAAGACCGTTCATGATCAAACTTCTTTTGGACATTTCCACATAGGCCGCCTGATACTCCAGACCTTCTATGAAAGAGGTCTCATATTTGGCCGCCGCCAGAATCGGGATTACGCCGGTGCCGCTGCAAAGATCCATCAGCCTGCTGCCGGGCCTGACAGCTGCATAGTCACTTAAAAGGACTGCGTCCATACCGTAGCAGAAACCGTCCGTCTTCTGGATCAGCCTGTATCCCCGGATCTGGAGATCATCTATTCTTTCATTGACACGTATCGCCACGGTTCCCATACTAATGTTTCGACTTTCCCTCTTTCTTTTCCAGGGCTTCAAGCTTTTTAAGCTCTTTATCCATTTTCACTTTCTCTTTTTTCCGCCTGGGACGGAAAGAAATATCCTGAACACTGTATTCTTCAAGATTCTTTTCATCCTTTTCATCCGTCACGATCAGCTTTACTCTCTGACGCAGGACATTAACCTCCTGGACGACTCCCTTGCCGCCGCCGGCGATCTTCACTTCCTCCCCGACTCTGGGAAGCTTGCTGTTCAGATACTCATAGGTTTCCTGCTCATTTTTCAGACAGCACATAAGTCGGCCGCACATTCCCGAGATTTTGGTCGGGTTAAGGGACAGGTTCTGCTCCTTTGCCATCTTGATGGACACGGGAATAAACTCGGATAAGAAAGTATTGCAGCACAGACTTCTTCCGCAGATTCCGATACCGCCCTTGATCTTGGTCTCATCTCTGACACCGATCTGCCTCAGTTCGATCCTGGTACGGAAGACTGATGCCAGATCCTTTACCAGTTCCCGGAAGTCTATCCTTCCGTCAGCAGTGAAGTAGAAAAGAACCTTGTTATTATCAAATGTATATTCACAATCGATCAGTTTCATTTCCAGATTGTGCTTCTGAATCTTTTCCAGACATATATTAAAAGCGTTTATGCTCTTTTCTTTATTCTTCCGGTGAGTTTTTTCATCTTCCTCCGTAGCCACTCGGATCACCGGCTTTAAAGAAGAGATGATCTTTTCCTCGGAGATTTCCCTTTCTCCCAGGACAACTTCTCCGTATTCCACTCCTCTGGCGGTCTCAACGATTACATGCTGACCTACTTCTCCTTTTACTTTTTCTGTGGAGAAATAATAGATCTTTCCGTTCTCCCTGAAACGCACACCGAT
>CACZQE010000417.1 GCA_902783205.1 uncultured Lachnospiraceae bacterium
ACAATCACAAGAGATGAAATAGAAGATATTCGAATCGAAAAGACCAGTGTTTATGATGAGTTTCTTCAAAAATACGGTAATAGATAGTTCAGATGTAATGCCTGGAGGACATGGCTTTTAGTATGAGGGAAGATTATGTATGAAGCAAGTGCTGGCTGTGCAGGATTTGCAAGTCAGAAATTTCAATCAAAGAGTAGTGAATGGACGAAACTAAATACTGCATATACGGCAGAAGCAATTAAGAATGCACCGGTTAATTTTACTAATTTCCTGGATTATATGAAGGACGCAAATGATGCGATCCGCTCGGCCGGAATAGATGGAATTGAGACCATCACGGAAGGCCCAAGTTCAACTGATACTGTGACATTTAAAGTAAAAAATACGAGACTGGGATTTTTTACTGAAAAGATTCATGGCGAAACAGAAACATATGTAGATGATCCGTTTGTGACCAAAATGGATGAGTTGAAAAAAGCTCTTGAATCAACATATCAGATTTCGATTGTTTCTGAGGACGGAACGTACACTTTGGATTATATGACTTCAACGCCTGAGAATATTCGTGAATTCTTTGAGGGCTTGCTGGGACAGTACGATGTTGACTCTCACCTATTTACCGGTGATGAGAATGTTGATAAGTATGTGCGTGACTTTAGCAGATTCGATAGCAGCGAGCACATGTACGTGTATGAAGTAATGCTTGAAGACTGGGCATACCTTAATGCCGATGAAAAAGAAGCACTTAGGCATTATTATGAGTACAACTTCCGTGTGATGGAAATGAGTATGGATCCAAACTCTGCGGAAGCTTGGGCTGCAAGGCAAAAAGTTAATGCTATGCAGAAGTATTTCTATGGTGTGACCGATTGGGAAGCAGATTTCTACGTAACCGATACCGGAAAAGAAATGCTTTCTTTAATGAACAAAAACTCAAGCCATAGTTATGAGATTCTAACTAGCATTAATGATTTCCACGGTCAGAATGTAAGCGTTACATATGATGATGGTACTGGATTGCCTCTTGGCAGTAACTTTAATCAGAAACTTACTCTTGATTATGACAAGGCCGGTTTGAACCTTACAATAACAGTTAGTAATAGTACGCTGGAATTGTCTAATGTATATAAAGTTGGATACTACACCAGTGAGGCTCGAAGCCTTTCATACGTTCAGTATCAGGAGAAGAACAATCCCGGATGCTATGATCATCAAAAGGATTTAGGACTCAATACCAGACTTTTGGCGGATCTTCTTACAGCAGCAGAGAGCAGTAAGGACATGGAAATCCTTGATAATCTTACCAAGGGCCATGGTCAGAACTATAGAGAAATATTCACAGGGGATCCTTCTGATATGACTGTATCAGGAGCTTCTGCAGTTGTACTTTATAATCAGATCCTTTCACAGAGATACTATAATTTTGGTGACGAGGAATGCAGAGCAGAAGCAGCACGTATGAATGACTTCCTCATGAGAGGAAAAGAGGAGTATTCATCCGAGTACTACAACATGTATAACCTCGCTATGTATCAGATGGTATACGGCGATGCAGAGGTTGAACCAAAGACAAGCATTGGAGAGGCAATTGCAAGAGGCTTTGAGAGTGAGTTCATTGTCTGGCCAACAGCTATTTACAGCTTGCTTGAATCAATTAATGAAGATAATGTAACACGCGTTTCGGATTCTGATCTGGCTAAGCTTACAACCTTAAACGGCGATATGAATGATGATCAGTTCGGTTATATGTTTGCGCTCCATAGCAACGAATTCTCAATGCAGGATAGGCTGGACTATTATCAGACATGTGTAAACTATGATTGGAACTTGGATGGCGCAGAACTCGACGATCTACGTAATATCTATTTTTCATATGCAGACTATGTATTGGAGAAGCAGATAAATCTAACTGTAACACAGCAAGATCAAGACATGTTAAGTCAGCTCTTTAATCTGATGACTGCAGCTGACAGAACTTTTAGAAAGAACAACAGCTACGCTGCTGAGAATGCTAAGATTGATAAGGCACAAGCTGATCACCCAATTGCATTCGGTGTAGGAAAAGTTGGTGCTGATGTTGTGATCTACACGGTATTCAATGCAACCGGAGGAGGATTTATTGCAGCCGGTGCTGAAGGCTTTGCTGCTAATGTATTCAGAGGAACAGTTGCTGATCTTATCATAAAGGATCTGCCAAAGGCTATTAACTCATATGCGCATGGTGAGGATATTGGCACTGTCGTTCTTGATCTTGGAAAAGACCTTGTAATAGATACCGTAACTAATGGCGTAACAGAAGCAGCAAGTGATGTTGTAAAGAGTGGTGCAGATGCACTTTCTGCCAAAAAAGGAGCAGCTCTTGCAGATGACTTTAAATATGCACCTGATCAGACAGCTTTCCTTAAAAATCTGAGTCAAAAAGACCTTGCTTTAATGACATCTCAGATGGACTACGGAACAGCTGCACAGGTACTCTCCAGATACAGCGACGATGTTGCAAGAGATGTCATTGGCCAGATGGATATTGGTAATGCTGCCAAAGTTCTTTCCAACATGGATACTGATTCAGTCATAAAAACAATAAATCACATGCCTGAAAGTGATGTTGTGAAGCTTGTTGAATCAATGGATCCTGCAGCTGCCGGAAGAGCTATGAATGAGCTTCAAGTAGATACAAGGGCAAGAGTATTCAGTAATCTTGATGTCAACACAAAGGCCGATATTCTGGGTACTGTTGATACGTCAGAAGCGAACGCTATTTTGAAGACGATGGATTCAGCTCAGCAGGCAGTAATCCTTTCAAATATGGATTCATCGGCAGTTGACGCAGTAACAAGCGCAAGATACGGCGAAGTTTCCAACTATGCCGAGTTTGCAGATAATACAAGAATAATCGCAATGCGAAGCGATCTGAATACAGAAGCCAAGATAAAAGAGCTTCAGAAACTGTTCGATGAGTCAGGTTACAAAGCAGACATAAATGTTCCCGGAAACAGTCAGTATGTAGTCGAGATAAAGCCTACCGGAGAAGTTGTTTATAGCTGGCCTGATAAGTTTGGTCTTGATGAAAGCCAGGGAATCGTATCAGTTTCACCCAAAGATCCTCTTCCGGCAACCTGGGACAGATATGGCTATATGGGAGGCACGAACTTCGCAGATGTTCCTGCCGGCGGTAAGTATACTTATAGTCAGAGGTCAATTCCATATCTTGAGAATGAAGCAGCTTATCACAGTGGCACCTTTAATAGTGCATCATACTTCTCTAAGATCGATGCCATTAGGAATGGTGATCTTGATGCGTTAAATGCTATTCTGAGAAATGAGGGAATAGATGAGCTGGATAGGGCAACATTTGATAATATCAGTGATAACTACATCAGAAATCTGGATGATATAATATCAAAGGTTGGTGATGGAGTAGATGCATCATATGGCGTAAAAGGAAAAGCTGCAAGCTGGGGTGATCTGGAAGGCGGCGCTGGCCAGTATGTAATGCCGCTTAATGGTTATGACCTTGAAAAGATTGGCGTGCTCAAAGAATGTGAGATAATGAAGCCAAATTCAGGTCCGTTTGAATCGTTCCAGGCAGCAACAGCTACACCTCTACAGAAATCAAACTTTGGAGAGCACACCACTGATGTGGAGGTGTTAGGAAGCCAGGAAATCAAAGACCATGGCCTGGATTTGAAGAATGAAGGGCCTAAACCACCTGCGTCACTTGATGTTAGTCAGCATCATGGAATTGATCATCTTTATATTAATCTTAATGAATCTTCAAATGTCAAAGCTGTAATTGTGGAGACAAAATATGGAACAGCAGATCTGGACAGATTAACATCTGGTGATAGGCAGATGTCATATAACTGGCTGTTTGGTGAAGGAGATATTCAGAGCTCCAGAGTTTATAAGGCACTAAAAGATGGAGGCATGAGCAAAACGGATTGCCTGAGCACAGCGAATATGATAAAAGAAGCACTTGATGATGGGCAGGTCAATCTTGTTTTGGCGCATGTGGATCCTGACGGAACAGTAACGTTTCGCCAATTAATACTAGACGGCCTAAGTAATGTGAAAAAGGGATCGAAGTGGCCATAAGGAGGATGTTTATGAGAGATAAACGTTGCGATATAGAACTTTTGGAAGCAGAACTAGAGCTTCTGCCAGAGAGCATCAACAGAGCAGTCGAGAAAATTGGTAGGCTCCTTGAAGATGAAAAGCAAGGGATACAGCGATTTCCTAGAAAGAATTTGGATATTATTGAGTTGAAAAAACAGAGTATACCTGTTGATTTGAGGAATCTTTTTGATGTTCAATATTCTGCTGACAAAGTAGTTATGCCCTATGAAGACATTGTCAGTATGAT
>CACZQE010000418.1 GCA_902783205.1 uncultured Lachnospiraceae bacterium
GTGCCGGTGGAGTATGGAGAAAGACGGGCTGACCGATGTGGGCCGTGTGCTGCCGCAGGAGTATATGTGGTTCTACGGAAGCGGTGGGCGCAACTGGTTCCGGGACAGCGTAAAAGGCGGACAGCGGTGGGATTGGAGTTTGGGGGATCCGTATGTTATTGACTCAGAACACCCTGGAGTGCTTCATGATCCAGAATCTCGATCATAGGCGGTGAATATGAGATCATACCATCCGTTTCAAGCTTCTTTAATTCCCGATGGAGTGAAGGCCGGGATACGTTCAGGATCATGGCCCATTTGGAAACGGATTCAGGAATTGCGACTCTATTTTTCCCGGACTGCTTTGCCTGCGTCAGCAGCCAGAAAGCAGCTTTTTGAGAGATTCCGTTGTATGACAACAGTTCCACTCTCTGCTGCAGCATATACGCAGCGGAGGCTATTTCAATCATATAGTTCTCCAGGATCTGGACATCCTTCTGCATGAGAGCGAGAAGGTCTTCTCTCCGAAAGAGCATGACTGTTGCCGGCTCCAGTGCCACAACATCACAGGGATACTTTCTGCCGGATGAAAACGCAGCTGCCGCCCCGATCAATTCTCCCGGACTGCGGACAGTGACATTGATCTGGCTGCCGCTCGGGAAAACCTTCTGCGCCTGTACGTGGCCTTCCAGAACGATGCCGATTCGTTCTGCGGCATCCATCATGTAAAATACGGTCTCTTCTTTATCATAACACTGAATATGATGAGGAACACTTTCAAGCGCCTCTCTTAAGGCCTTTACAGGAACGCCCTTGAACAGTGCGCTTCTTTCAAGAACAGAGTAATCCATAAGCTTCTCCCCTTTGGCAATCTGGTGTTTCTATTATACACCAAATGGCTTCTAATGTGTATCCTCAGATACAGAAATCTTGGATCCTTTGGTTTATAATGACATCAGGACGAAGGAGGAGGCGATCAGAATGGTTCGGAAGATCATTCACATCGATGAAGATAGGTGCAACGGCTGCGGACTCTGCGCCAGTGCCTGCCACGAAGGCGCTATTGCCATCGTGGACGGGAAGGCAAAGCTGGTGAGGGAGGATTTCTGCGATGGTTTCGGCGATTGCCTGCCGGGATGTCCCACCGGAGCGATCACCTTTGAGGAGCGCGAAGCACCTGAATACGATAAAAAAGCCGTACAGGAAGCAAAGGAGCGAAAGAAAATGGATGAGACGAAGCATATGCATCATGAGGGCGGCTGTCCCGGTTCCCGCATCGCCCAATTTGAACACAGCGAAGAAGAAACGTCGGCCATCCCCGGAAAACCGGTTTCCCGCCTTGGCCAGTGGCCCTGTCAGATCAAGCTGGTGCCGACACAGGCGCCCTTCTTCGACGGCGCGAAGCTCCTGATTGCGGCCGACTGCACGGCTTACGCCTATGCCAACATGCATGAGGATTTCATGAGGGGAAAGATCACGATCATCGGGTGCCCGAAGCTGGATGCCGTGGATTATACCGAGAAGCTGACAGCGATCATCCGGGATAATGACATCAGGAGCGTTACCATCGTACGTATGGAAGTTCCCTGCTGCGGAGGCCTGCAGAGAGCGGCTGAAAATGCGCTGAAGGCAAGCGGAAAGTTCATCCCCTGGCAGGTCGTCACGATCTCCCGCGACGGCAACATCTTAGAGTAAGAAGGGATTCATCATGGAGTGGAAGAATAAGATCGGCACCTTCAAGCAGATCGACGTAAGAGGCATTCAGGGCAATTTCTTTCAGGGCATCAAACGTCAGGCTATGCAGCTCCCTGCCGGAAGCGGACTGGAAATTATCCAATCATTTGATCCCATCCCGCTTTATGAGGTCATGGAGGATCTCGGCTTCGAACACATCACCGAACAGACGAGCGATGCGGAATACCACGCCTACTTCTACCGGGCAGAGGTAAAGCAGGGAGAAAAGTATATTCCCATGCGTCCGGCGGCCCTGACCAATTTGCCGCTGATCGATGAAAAGCTCGGCAATCTCGCGGTGAACTTCTGGGACCTGACCTGGAACGACGAGCACCGATATCTGCCTTATGAGATCCGGCTGCTGCTTTCGCTCGCGAACGCCGTCGGTGCCGGGCGGATGCGTCAGGCGACGCGGGAGCTGGTGAAGGCCTATATTCACGGCCTGGACAGTGCGGCACTGGATGACGTGTTCGAGCTTCTGGCATGGAACCAGGGCATCGGATACTTCAGCTCCGAGATCGGCCCGTCCACACTCTTTGCGGCATACAAGACCATCAAGAATATGGAAAAGCAGGGCAAGGAGCGCAGCGAGATCTGCGAAACCCTCAAGGAAAAGTTTGGAGAGAAAAATCCGGATGTGAAAGTGTGAACATGAAGGAAAGAACGGGAATACTCTGTAAAGGAAGCGAGGTTTATAATCATGAAGTATTTCGTTAATGATGACTGCATCGGATGCGGCTTATGCGCCGAGACCTGCCCGGAAGTATTCTCAATGAGCGACAACGGTGTTGCCACAGCCATCAAGACAGAAGTTCCGTCAGGCGCTCTGAACAGTGCAGCTGAAGCCAGGGAAAGCTGCCCGGTCGGTGCCATCGAAGAAGCATAAGTTGGAAGAGACGGAACACAGTCTTCTCAGTATATAGCGTCAGGGATTTCAAGCAGCCCTGGCGCTATTGTTTTGCCAGTTATCAAAAAAGGAGGAGCTTATGTCCGAGAA
>CACZQE010000419.1 GCA_902783205.1 uncultured Lachnospiraceae bacterium
CAGTTCCGGCCTTCCTTCCGATTGTCAGAGTAATGGCATCGACGTTTTCATCCCAGTCAACAATAGTAGATTCCGTACCATGCCAGATTTTATAGAACTCAAAATCTGTGAACTGCTCTTCATACGTATTGGTGACCACAACTGTTTTGCCGTTGGTATTAATAGCAGTCTCTATGGTATTGCCCATATTATCCTGGAATACCGGGTCAGTTTGATTCGAATCCTTCGGAGACCACTCATCTTCGGTAATGTAATACTTATACAGATTGCCTTCTTCATCGACTGCAACCAGATCCTTAAAGCTGTAAACCCAACTGGATCCGTAAGGAAGGGTAATGGTTTTCGTAAATTCAGTCTCTTCCCATTCCGAATAGTTATTTTGTGTCTTATTCGTGACAGATTTGAAAGTCATTCCGTTCGAGCTGGTAATATCAATTGTCTCCTGCGAATACCAAGGGCTTATCTCAACTGTAAATGACCCCTCTCCATCTTCATCGGTTTGAATATTCGATATCCATTTCTCCGCGATGGACATACTGTATGACTGCCCGGGGGTTCCTATAAAAGTAACTTCCAGGGTCTCTCCCGGATTACAATAGCAAACTGCCGTTCCATCAACCTTGACTGGTATGCTTCCAGTTGCCGCCTGCTTTTCTGCCTTCAGCTGGTGCAGCGTAAATGTCGCACTGGCATCTGCCGGCGGATCTGTGACCACACCATCTTTCTGCCATTTCTTCTGAAGGCCAATATTGATATATTCACCTTCCGGAAGCGGCTTCCTGTTAATGATCTTGCGCGTTTCTCCATCCTGCTCATATGTCGTCGTATAATCCGTCAAAGGAGTTTCCCTGACATAATATGCATAGAAAAATGTTTGACCATCTATTGTGCGTGTGGCAGGCAGATTACTGAACACAGCCTTCCAGTTCTCATCTGCCGTAATTGTATATAATCCATAATTTTCAGCTGTATCATCAGCTGACTGCAGATGAGAATCTCCGGAAATAATGTACTTTTCACCTCCTGTATGAGGTTGTACCTGGAAAGGTTCTTTACTCGTGACCCTATAAAGATAGAAACTGATCGACTCAGGCAGATTCTCGGTTGTATCGGGAAGGACATTCCCCACCTCGTCCTGCCATTCTTTTTCAACTTCGACACTTGTGTCCTCGTCTTCAGGAATCTTATAGTTTCTCAGTGTATATGTCTTTGTAGTTTCATTTTCCGTCTCATTAATTGCGACAACATATCCATCTACATTGACTTCCTCTATCTTATAGGCATATTTGTTATTCCCGGAGATACGAGGGAGATCTCTCCAACTGTATTTCCAGTCATTCTCTTTGGTCAGCTCAACGACACCACTGCCGTCATTTACTTCCGTGATCGTCATATTGTCACCTGTTCCTTCAACTTTAACAGGGACATATGGACCATCATTGGTCTTCCGAAGCAGCTGTACTTCCGCGACCAGATCTGTAAGTTCGTCCTCAGAGATAGGCGTGCCGTCTACCTTAAGCCAGGACTTATCGACATTCACTGTTAGCGGTTCTTCTGCAGGTGTATTGGACATCTTCAGGATGTCGCCGTAGTAATAGTAGATCCATTGGCGCCGGCCATATTCATCTCTTCGGTCAGGATCACCATAATTAACTTCATCGGGATCTTTAGTAAGTGTAAATGCCCAATACTCAATTGAGCTGTCAATCTGATAGCCCGGAGGAGAATCTACCTCTTTTAAGTAATAATGCTCTCCAAGCAGCAGCTCATTGCCATCATCGGTCTGATTCAAAGTAATAAGCGTTGTACCATTATCTCCGGTAGTGAATGTGATGTTCTGTCCGATTTTAGGCCCGGCACCATATTTCATCGGTTCCTTGATTTCATTGCCATCACTATCATATTCACCGGTTCCATGGAATAACTGGAAGGTGGCTCCTTCAAGTCCTGAACTTGTCTTGCCCTTCTCATACTTCAACAGGTTAATCTGCAGGATATCACCCCCGCCTTGCGCACTGCCGGAAAATGTTCTGTTATCTGACTTTGAAGCGTAAAAGCCCTCCAGTTCTGCTACATTCCTGAATTCCTGTGTTCCGCTTCCGATAACCAGTGCACTGTATTTAATGACATAATGTGTATTATCCGGAATCCTGAAGGTTCCTCTGTTTCCTTCAAAATTCCAAACTATGCTGTTGTCAATCATATCTTCAGTGCATTGACTCTTATCTGTATCCTCGGGCAGCTTATATACCTTTACAGTTGAATAGTCTACTGAAAGATTTTCGGTATGCTCATCTGTCAATTCCATGATTTCGCCATTGTTCAGCTGGGCATCTTCCGGATTCACATCTATCGTGAAATGATAAAGCCTTTCATTTTGAGAATCGAAAGCACCTTCTTTTGTTATCATAGGTACTTCATAATCGACATCTACACTTTTTGATGAATCGAAATACGTTGCAGTATTACTGACTGTATATTTGCCTTTGTTGTTTATTGCAAGTTCTTTCAGATCCACCCCTTCTTTTACTCTGAGGTAATACGTCACTTTATAGTAGTCATAATTCGTCCCATCGACCCTCTTGGGAACATCTGCGGTAAATGTTATTCCCGTGGGATGGTCAGAATCCTCAGGAGTATATTTCCAGTTCGCATCAGAGATCGGCAGGCTTGCGTTTCGAGGATAATTCGCGTTTCCGTCTCCTGCCCATATGCACATTTCGTTTCCGTTATTAGAATCATCAAGCGCAAATTCAAACACATCTGTATCGAATTCATCGGTAAAAGTAACGGAATCTTCACGTACACCAAAGAAGGTAATTGAGTAGCGAATTTCTGCAGGCAGAGAATTGCCTTCTACCTTTTTCCAGATTCCATGCGTGTGAAGAGATGTTTCCGCGGAAACATCTTTCTTTTTTCCATTTGCTTCAATTGATGCGTCATTTCTGCGTTTATAATCGTCGTAGTTATCGCTCTGATCAGAAAACTCAAGTCTCTTTTCGTCGTTTTTTGTCTTAACTGTCAGCGTAAGCGTCCGCTCATTTCCGGTTCCTTTCAGGCCAGGAACTGTATTGCCA
>CACZQE010000420.1 GCA_902783205.1 uncultured Lachnospiraceae bacterium
CCATTATCAGAATCAATAATGGTCGCATTGAAACCAATTCAGCCCAGGGATCTATACATACAAATAACTATGAGGTAGAAATCAATAATGGTACTGTCAGAGATAATCGATATACTGTTGAAAGCAATTCTTCATCCGGAACAGTTCAAGTCAATAGAGGAACGATCTCTGGTAATCAGGGGATAGTTAACAATAACCATCGCACAATTGCACTTAATGACGTTTCTGGATTGATCGATTTCAATCATATAAACGGTAATGTCACATTGAATAATGGAACCGTCACGACCAATGAAGGCATAATTGAGCAGTCAAGTGGAACTATTGATAACAATAGAGGAAATATATCATCTAATACCGGGACTATCGCGAGAAACGTTTCCGCGGTTAATAACAACAGCGGTAGTGTTATAAACAATGATTCAAACGGAGCTATCAATTCCAATTACGGGACTGTTGACAATAATAACAGAGGATCATATGTTTCTGAGAATTGGGGTACAGTTAATTCAAATAACCAGGGCGGTGTAGTCAGGCTTAATGCAGAAGATCATCACGTCAATATCAATAGTGGTACGGTAATACGCAATTATGGAATTGTAGATAAAAATGACAAACAGGGAACTGTAGAACTTAATCAGCAGAATGGTTTGGTAGATCACAATACCGGGACTGTCATCTCCAATGCTAATGGCGGAACTGTGAGAAACTTCGGAGGTAAGGTATTATTTAATTATGCGACCGTAATTGATTTTTACAGAGTCATTGTCGATCATCAATTTGAAGAATATGTAGATTATAGTGGGTTGGAAAGTTTCGATTCCATCTTTTGGGTGGAGAAACATAATGGATCAGTCCGAATCACACCTCCTGAGGGATACGCACCGATAGCTTCTGTGGGAGAACTGGTTGCAAATGATGACGGTACCTATACCTTAATGAGCGTTACTCAAGATGTTTACATTGGGTTTGCTCCGGAAGAGCAGAACTCTCATATCATACAGTACCAGGATGGCTGCAACGGTGATCTATTCGACACACAATTCTATATTGCTGCAAATGGCACTGAAATGCCAGTATATGACGGTTTATTAAATAGACAAGGGTATGTTTTTGGCGGATGGGATCCTGAGCCATCAATAACCGTTACTGACGATGCTACATATACTGCAATTTGGTATGAAGACATAAACGATAATGGAGTAGCAGACAAAGATGATCCCAGATACTCTGTAAAATATTCAGACGGATCAAACGGAGAAGTTTTCTCACCACAGATAACGGAAGTATTAACAGGACTTGTTACACCTGTATTTGAAGGTGTGGCGACAAGAGACAGTTATGTTTTTGCAGGATGGAATCCTGAAGTTGCAGCAATAGTAACAGGTGAAGCTGTCTATACAGCAATCTGGAAAGAGGATCTAAACCACAATGAAGTCGCTGATGAAGATGAACTGAGATACACTGTGACTTATTTCGACGGATCAAACGGAGAAGTTTTTGCTGCACAGACGACTGAAGTGCTTGTGGGACTCGTAACACCTGAATTTGAAGGTGAGCTCACGAGGGACAACTATATCTTTGCCGGGTGGAATCCTGAAATTGCGGCAACAGTAACAGGAGAAGCAATCTACACGGCAGTATGGAAGGAAGACATTAACAGAAACGGTATAGCAGATGAAGCCGATACCCGATTCACAGTAACATATTCTGACGGAGTGAACGGAGAAGCATTCGTATCACAGGTGACAGAAGTACTTATTGGTATGTCGACACCCGCATTTGAAGGGGAACCCACAAGGGATAATTATATCTTTACAGGGTGGGACAAAGAAATAAGTGAAACAGTAATGCAGGATGTGACATATATAGCAGAATGGACAGAAGATTTTAATAACAATGGAATAGCGGATGGAGAAGAGACTCATTACAACGTCGTCTATACCGATGGAGTTAATGACGAAGAGCTGTTTGCTAATCAGGAATACAACTGTGTAGCCGGACAGACAACACCTTGTTTTGAAGGAGAGCTCACAAAAGACAACTATGTCTTCACAGGCTGGGATAAAGAAATAGCTGAAACAGTAACGCAGGATGTTACTTACACGGCGGTCTGGAAAGAAGATATTAACCACAACGGAGTGGCAGATGAGGATGATCCGAAATGCTTTGTGACATACATAGATGGAGTGAACGGAGAGGTCTTTGCTCCACAGACGAC
>CACZQE010000421.1 GCA_902783205.1 uncultured Lachnospiraceae bacterium
CGTTTTCTGGCGATCATGGTCGCAGCCAGAGACACACCGTACAGATGAACCAGAGCACTGTTCCTTCTGCCGGGGTCATCCATTTTATTCAGCTCATTTTCTACATACATTCTAAGATCTTTTAATCTTCCCATGTCTACCTCCGTTATGGTACCAGGTACCATTACAAAAATGTTAAATAATTAATAATTCCTTAATGGTACCTGGTACCTAATAAGTCAGTGAGTTCACACATCTCATCGATCATGGAGCCGATAGATCCGATCGTGTCCAGCAGCGGCTGGTCCGTTGAAATATCAACGCCTGCCATCCTGGCGAATTCGTAAGGAGTTACTGTGCTTCCTGCTGCCAAGGCTTTCTTCCAATCCTTTACTGCCGGTTGCCCCTCTGTCAGGATTCTCTCAGCCATCCTGGTGGATATGGTCAGGCCGGCCGAATACGTATAGGAATAGAGGCCCATATAGTAATGAGGCTGGCGCATCCAGGTCAGTTCAGCCCCTTCAGTCAGCTCCACGCTGTCTCCCCAAAATCTGGTGAGGACACCTTTATAGATGGCGGATAAGGTGTCTGCCTGGACACTTCCTCCGGCATCGATGATCTTATACACTTCCCGCTGGTATGCGGCTTCCAGAAGGTGGGTCACAAAATTGTGATAGTAGGTCTTGCCCACCGTATTCCCCAATACCCAGCGTTTGAACCGAGGATCGGAGCTGGACTTGTTCAGATAACCGGTCAGCAACAGTTCATTGATCGTACTGGGCGATTCTACATAATATAAGGGTACCTGGGTGTCAAAATAGCCCTGGGCTTCATTGCAAAGCTTAAAATGTCCGGCATGACCAAGCTCATGGGCCAAAGTGAACACATCGGACATCCGGTTTTGCCAGGACAGAAGAATGAAGGAAGCCGGTACGCCGTAAGGACTTTCGCAGAATCCTCCTGTACTCTTTCCTTCATTGGTAGCGTAATCGATCCATCTCTCCCGAAAAGCCTGGTGGACCATATCCACATAATCCTGCCCCATCACGGAAAGACCGTCTGCAATATACTGTTCCGCTTCCTCCATCGTCACCTTGGGATCATAATCCGGATCTATGGATAGCTTCAGGTCAGCATAGGTCATCTTGTCCAGCTTATGAACCTTCTGCAGGAGAGCAGCATATTTTCTCATATGCGGAGCCAGCTTGTCCATGATGACATCGATCTGCCGGTCATGAAGCTCTCTCTGGACATTTTCTTCAAAGAGCAGATAATCAAAAACATCCCGGTATCCTCGAAGCTGGGCCATACGCTTGTCCCGGCACACATAGGCATTGTAAGCTGCCGCGGTAACATTCTCATACTGTCTGATCTTGTCGGAGAAGGCCCGGAAGGCGGCACGTCTTATATCAGTGTCCTTCTCATACTCATATTCATCCTCGAACAAGGCGTAGCTCAGAGGGTAGTCTTTCCCATTCACAGTGAAGGGATCAAACCTCATATCGGAAAGCTTCGCCTGATTATAAACCTGATAAGGTGTTTCCATGAACTCGGCGAGAGCCGCTAACACCTTTTCTGTCTCCTGACCCAGAATATGCGGTTTCCTTCTGAGCAGTTTTTTAAGATAGCCGGAAACCCTGCCGCCTTTTTTGATCGCTTCCTCTAAGACAGCACTGTCTGCGAGAGCAATCTCACTTTCCACAAAGCTGGTTTTTGTAAAGACCTCTGTGATCATACTCCCGGCCTTGTTGGCATTGGCAATTTTCCTGGAATCCGAAAAATCCGTCGACAGATCAAGCTCAAAAAAAGCGGAGATCCTGCATGCGAGTCCGCACATCTGCTCATACAGCTGTAAACCGTTCAAGATCGATCCGGCATCTTTCATCTTCCCTTTATACTCTTTCTCGATACGTTCCGCAAGGATTTTCAATGTCCCGGCATCCTGCCAGGCCTCATCCTCACCGGAGTATATCAGGCTAAGATCCCAGGTCTGACGGACAGGTACTTCTCTTCTTTTCATTTCTATCTCCCCTCACTCTGATTGCTGTCTTATTATCTCACGGATAACCGAATCACACAAGCCGGTAGATACCACAATTACTTATCCTGGAAGAAAATGTTCTGCCTCAAACATAAAAGCGGAGAAAACCTTCCTAAAAAGGTTTCTCCGCTTATTTTCAAAAAGTGTTGATCAATTGTTATTATTTCCCAGAGTAAAACTCCGTGCTTGTCCGATTTGACTGGATCAGCACAGAACTTTGATGAAATGTCTCAACCATCTCGTCCGCCGCCGCGTGGATCTGATCGATTCCGGTATCACTAAGATAGATTACCAATGTGTATTCCTGGTACAATTTCCCATCATCAGCCCATCCCCCATTGGCTTCCTGGATTGTATATCCTCCAAAATGCTTAATAAGGATCTCTTCCACCTTGCTCTTTGCTTCTTCCGGACTGAAGACCGGCTCATTACTGTCCTTATCATTTGTTCCCAGATACATCACATACTGGATATCTTCCTTATCCTCTTCTCCATCCTGCACCTGTTGTTTTGAAGAGTTTAATGTCATACTCAAGCTCACTGCGGAGAGACAAAGTGCGATCACCGCCAGTACAATTGCTATTGTTCCTGTTTTTTTACCCATTTCCTTTCACCTCTTTTCCCATATCATAATATCTTCATGGATTTCTTCCAGATCTTCCACATCAATACAACGAAAGCCATTCTCCAATAAAAGTCGGGCTGTCACACCTGCTCCGTCAACCAACCTTCCGGAAAATGTACCGTCATAATGCTGCCTGACCCCGCAGCTGGGGCTTCTCGGCTGCAGCAGGATCAGGTCCGGCTGCTCCCGCATAGCGATTTCCAGGCACTTTGCCGCCCCTGCACGGAATTCCGCGTCTACAATCCGCCCGTCTTTGGCCGTGACCAAGCCATCCTTGATCTCTGATGGGGGTCGCGGTGTGGGAAGACCGCCCATCTGTTCCGGACAAACGGTGATCACCTCACTCTCGGCCATCAGCTGCAGAACCTTCTCGTTTCGGTTATTGCCGCCGTTATATTTACAATTCTCACCTGCCAGGCAGGCACTGACCATGATTTTCATTATTCGTTACTCTTGTTTTTCTTTTTCGTAGATTTCTATGATATCCGCATCAGGAACAAAATCAGAACCGATATTATCAATCAAGGACTTTAAACCATCTGCAACTTCATTTCTATCTGAGTACAACTTTCCGTATTCCTCAGACCAGCTATCTTTATCCTCAATATCAGCAAAGACATTTCCTTCCAGGATTTAGACCCAATACACCTATTTTATTATTAAGAATTAACCATAAATCAACAG
>CACZQE010000422.1 GCA_902783205.1 uncultured Lachnospiraceae bacterium
AAGACGGTCTTGCCAAGAGTTCCAGAAATGAATATCTGAGTCCGGAAGAGAGAAAGGCAGCACTTATCCTGAGCCAGTCCATTTTCCTGGGAGAAAAGATGATCGCAGACGGCGAGAAGAGTGCGGAGGCGGTCAAGAAAGCCATGACAGAGAAGATCAACACAGAACCTCTGGCGCAGATCGACTATGTCGAGGTGGTGGACGGAGTGTCCATGCAGCCGATCGAGGAGATCAAGGCCCCTGCCCTTGTAGCCATTGCTGTCAAGATCGGCAAGACCAGGCTGATCGACAACACCATAGTGAACGACTAGTTTTAAGGAGAACAGACCTATGCTATTGACTATGCTAAAAGGTAAGATCCACCGGGCAACGGTAACGCAGGCGGAACTGGACTATGTGGGCAGCATTACCGTGGACCAGGATCTCCTGGATGCCGCCGGGATCAATGAATATGAGATGGTGCAGATCGTTGATGTCAACAACGGAAACCGTTTTGAGACTTACACGATCTCAGGAGAGAGGGGCAGCGGCGTGATGTGCTTAAACGGTGCAGCAGCCAGATGCGTAAGTGTACATGACAAAATCATCATTATGTGTTATGCTCAGATGACACCGGAGGAAGCGAAAGAACACCATCCTGCCGTTGTGTTTGTGAATGACGACAATACGATCCACCGCGTGACCAGCTATGGGAAGCATGGTCGCCTGAGTGACATGGAGTGAGGAATATGTTAAAAGGGAAGACCGCCATATTAGGTGTAACAGGCAGCATTGCGGCCTATAAGATCGCGAGCCTGGCCAGTATGCTGGTAAAGCAGCATTGTGATGTGCATGTCATAATGACAAAGAACGCATCTAACTTTATCAATCCGATTACTTTTGAGACGCTGACAAATAACAAGTGCCTTGTGGAGACATTCGACAGGAATTTTGAATTTCATGTAGCTCATGTATCTCTCGGGCAGAAGGCGGATGTGATGATGATCGCTCCGGCCTCCGCGAATATGATCGCGAAGCTGGCCCATGGTATCGCGGATGATATGCTGAGCACGACCGCGCTGGCCTGCACCTGCAAGATCCTTGTCTCCCCTGCCATGAACACCCACATGTTTAATAATCCGATCCTTCAGGATAATCTGGAGACATTAAGAAAATACGGCATGGAAGTAATCCAGCCTGCCAGCGGCTACCTTGCCTGCGGTGATACCGGGGCAGGGAAGATGCCGGAGCCGGAAACGTTATATCAGTATATCTTAAGAGAGATCGCCTGCGAAAAGGATATGGCGGGACTGAAACTGATGGTGACCGCCGGACCAACCCAGGAACCGATCGATCCGGTCAGATACATCACCAATCATTCGACCGGCAAGATGGGATATGCGATCGCAAAAAGAGCCATGCTGCGCGGAGCGGAAGTCACCCTGGTTTCCGGCAGGACCTCTCTGGATCCGGTCCCCTTTGTGAAGACGGTTCCGATCACCACAGCCCAGGATATGTTCGAGGCGGTGACCGGTTCCTTCGACGAGCAGGATATTCTGATCAAGGCTGCAGCTGTGGCAGATTATCGTCCGGCCCATGTAGCGGATGAGAAGATGAAGAAAAAGGATGGGGAGATGACGATCGCCCTGGAGAGAACGACCGACATCCTTTCCTACATCAGCGACCACCGCCGGCCGGACCAGACCATCTGCGGCTTTTCCATGGAAACCCAGAATATGGTGGAGAATTCCAGGAAGAAACTTGAGAAGAAGAAGCTGGATATGATCGTCGCCAACAACCTTAAAGTACAGGGGGCAGGCTTCGGTACCGACACCAACATCATTACCCTGATCACCAGGGACCAGGAGATCCAGTATGAGATCATGTCCAAGGCGATGGTAGCCGACAGGATCCTGGATCAGATTATATTAATGAGGCAGAAATAAAAATAAAAAATAGGACATCATTATAATTTTCTCCACACTTTTCGGAACATATGTTGGCGAAAATTCCACAATTATTAATAAAATGTGTTATAATTGGGTTGGGAATTATAATAGAACAACCTGATCCTGCCCCGGTCCGCCGGTGCAGTCAGGATAGAAATATTATGAGTGGAGAAGTTAACATGGTAAATGTATTGATAATTGAAGACGATATGGAGATCGCCGCTCTGGAAAAGGATTACCTGGAGATCAACGCATGTCAGGTATCCGTTGAAGATACCGGAAAGACGGGGCTTAGAAGAGCCCTTGCGGAAGACTATAACATTGTATTGACAGAGATCGATCTTCCGGATATGAGTGGATTTGAAATCTGCAGGAGTCTGAGAAAGGAAAAGGACATTCCAATCATCATTATTTCCAGGAAGGATGATGAGGTGGATAAGATCCGCGGTCTGGGGATCGGGGCTGATGATTACATCGTCAAACCTTTCAATCCCAATGAGATGGTTGCCCGGGTGAAGGCAAACCTGTCCTGCTACAAGAGGCTGACCAGCAGGTACCCGGAGATGAAACGGATCATATCCTATCCCGGACTCGAGATCGACATGACTGCCCGCCGGGTATATATCCATAATGAGGAGAGGCTGTTTACCACGAAGGAATTTGATCTTCTTTCTTTTTTGGCATCCCATCCCAATAAAGTCTTTTCCAAGGATGAACTGTTTTCCGCGGTGTGGGGGATGGATTCTCTGGGAGATATCGCCACGGTGACGGTCCACATCAAGAAGATCCGTCATAAGATTGGGCAGACCTCCTCCAAAAGCGGGTGTATCGAGACAGTGTGGGGATCCGGGTATCGTTTTCGGGTGAATGACGAGGAATAGAATAACGATTTGAGGAGAATACCTTATGAGGAGAGATCGCGTTCCGATCGCATTTGAAGATGAGAATCTGATCGTCTGTGAGAAACCGGCCGGGATGCCGGTGCAGAGTGACCGGTCGGGGGACCGGGACCTGCTGACCCTGATGAAACACAGATTATATATGGAAGGGGAATCCGAAGAAGAACCCTATCTGGCGGTGGTCCACAGGCTGGACCGGCCGGTAGGAGGACTGATGGTCCTGGCCAAAACACCCGAAGCGGCAGCTGAGCTCAGCAGACAGATCCGCGAAGATGAATTTGAAAAGAATTATCAGGCAGTTGTCTGCGGCACGCTGAAAGAGGACTTCGGTACGCTGGAACATTTTCTTCTCCACAACCCGAAAACCAACACGACCTCAGTCGTGGAGGAAGGGACACCGGGAGCCAAACCGGCGGTGCTGGACTATGAGATGATCGACTGTATCCAGACGAAGCAGGGATTTCTCACCTGGGTGCTGGTAGACCTTCACACAGGAAGACATCATCAGATCCGTGTCCAGTTCGCAGCGATCGGCAACGGGCTGTTCGGGGACCGGAAGTATAATCCCCTCTACCAGAAAGAAAAGAAAAAAGGATTCGTTCCTCTGGGACTCTATTCCACCCGTCTGGCCTTTACTCATCCGGTGACCGGAGAGAGAAAGGTGTTTAAGACAGAACCGGTGGGGAAAGCATTTGACCTGATGGACGTAGAAGCTTACTAATAGGTACCAGGTACCATCACAGGATTGTTACGCGCCTGTAATGGTACCTGGTACCTCCTTTTTGATTGACAAATAGAGGGGAGTAATTTAAAATGAAACAATGTGGCTGTAACATGGAAATGTTACATTGTTAGATAATATGAATCACATATATCAGATATATATTCAGAAAGGAAACACGATATCATGGCAAAAGATAAAAAGCTGGTTGAACAGATTACCTCCATGGAGGAGGATTTCGCACAGTGGTATAC
>CACZQE010000423.1 GCA_902783205.1 uncultured Lachnospiraceae bacterium
GGCGAGTACTCCGAGAGTCTTCCGCCGCACTTCTCCTTCTCATCGTGGTGGTTGCATTCAACTCCGACGATGATCAGGGGCGTCTCGCTTTCTTCCATATACTTCAGCAAGCCCCAGCTCTTGCCGTAGCTCGCTTCCTCATCATCAAAAAGGTTCTGTCCGTCAAACATGTAGAGTACGGGATACTCTCCCTCCTCATCGGGCACGTAGACATAGACTTTTCTTTCTTCATCTCCCGTCAGCTGCGGGATGGTCGTTTCAAAGATATCCAGCATAGAATTGTCCTTATAATCTTATGAATATTTTATACTATTTAAGCCTGTGATTCATCTTTTTATCCGCAAATAGAAAAAGACTGCCGTTTTTCCGGCAGTCTTTCTTCTCATGCTGCTTTCTTATTCTCTGTCCAGAGAACCTGCCTTTGCGATGGTCTTGGAATAACCGTAGAGCAGAAGGCCGCCTAAGACAACCGCAAAGAGGAAGTCGCCAAGTCCGGCAACCAGGCCCTGTGTAAAGACAAGGCTCGGATCCTCTTTATAGATGACGATGTCGCCGATCGGAGCGATGACCAGCCATGCGAGTATGTTGGCAACCAGGTTGGCGATGATGAAGGTCGTGATTTCCTTGCCGGCGAAGTCACCGTCCTGAATGTTGATCTTCTTGGCGAAGAGTCCTACAACCAGACCGTAAGTTGCAGTGGCAAATGCCCATGTCCACCAGACGCCGCCCCAGGACATATCGCAGAGTACGTGTCCGATGAAACCGGACAGACAGCCGACAACCGGTCCGTAAAGTACGGCAAAGACAGCCTGTACTGCATACTGGAAGGCAATGTTCGTGTTGGGGATTCCGCTGGGAATCGCAACAAAACGCGCCAGGACAAAGAACAGTGCGGCACCAATACCGGTCGCAACAACCTTTTTCACAGAATCGTTTTTCATTTCAGATCTCCCCCTATTTTCTATCCATTAAAACAGAAAGCCTGTCAACGACAGGCTGTTCTGAATGAATATCCCATCGTACAAGCTTTAGCACCTTTTTCCCTAATGAAAGGTTGCTGAGACTTCACAGAGCTTGTCTCTCCGTCTCTCTTCATGGACTCATTTATCTTATCACCAATATGAAACAGTTTCAATAATTCCTCCTAAGAGTCCTCTTCAGAAAGAAAGCCGACGGTCTCTTCGACCAGCCGAAGCGAATCCTTTTGTCTGCCATCCCACAGTCCGAAGCCATGATCCGCTTCCGGAAAGTAAATGAGCTTTCTTTCCTCTGCACTGGACAGATGATCATGGATCATAGCGGCATTTTCGACATCGATCGTCGTGTCTTTTTCACCCTGTATGATCAATGCTCTGCCCTTAAAATCCTCCAAAGGCATCAGGGCGTCGCTCTTCAGCAGATCCTCGATCAGATCCTTTCCAATCGTGATCGTCTCCTTCTGGAAAACGTCGCAGAAGGCGCAGCTGCCGTCTTTCTCAGCTTCGTCTCTCAGTCTGGCGAGATCCTGCTGCAGAAAGAGATCCCCCTCTTCATAGTTTCTGTTGGCAGCAGCCCAGAAGACGAGAGCTTCGCATTCCGGATGCCTTTTCAGAAACATCGCGATGATGCGTCCGCCCATGCTGTAGCCAAGCAAGGCGAGCTTCTTCCCTTGCAAATCACGGCAGCTGTGCGCATATTCATAACAGGATTCCAGATCATCAAGGCAGGATCTCAGGGAATAGCTGCTGAAGGGCTCTTCTGATTCTCCGTTTCCAGGGAAATCTGGAGCGATGCAGAGCCAGCCCTTTTTTGTCAATTGCTCGCTGACACTGATGAAACGTCCATCTTCCTCCTTTTCGGAACGGAAGCTGTGTGCCGATAGCAGCAGGCCCCGGCATTGTTCCGGTTCAAAGACCATTGCCGGGATGCGGGTGTTCCTGAAAGAATCAATGAAGACCTTCTTCATATTATGAAAGTTTTTTATACAGATAATTGCCCAGCATCTGAACCAGCTGGACGAAGATGATCAGAATGATCGAACAGATCACCAGATATTCCGTCTTGTACTGCTGATAGCCGTAGCGGATCGCCAGATCGCCGATACCGCCGCCGCCGACCGTTCCTGCCATGGCCGAATAGCGGACCAGGGAGATGATCAGCAGAATCACGCCGTTGAGCATTCTCGGTATGGATTCCTTGATGTATACCCTGAACAGGATCTGCAGATCGGAGGCCCCGAATGACCTTGCGGCCTCAATGACGCCGGGATCCGTCTCCCTTAAACTCGTCTCGAAGATCCTCGCAATATAAGGAATCGCCGACACGGTCAAAGGTACGACTGCAGCCTTCGTGCCGATCGCCTTGCCGACGACCAGTCTCGTGAACGGTATGATGATGACCAGGAGAATGATGAAGGGAAAGGAACGGAAAACATTGACGATCAGCGACAGCGTCTCGTAGATCAGCTTGTTTGGACGAAGCCCATCCGGTGCCGTCAGGGTCAGGATGATGGCCGGAATGAATCCGAGAACAACCGAAAACAGCGTTGACCAGAACACCATGTAGAATGTCTGCATAAATGCATTCCAGATTATGTTGCTCATATCAGTCCAAAACCTCCCATAATACCTTCACACTGTCCAGATAGTCGAGGACTCTCTGCTTGTCTTCCTCTTTGATCGTGATGACCAGGGAACCGTAGATATTCGAACGGAAATCCTCCAGCTTCGCCCAGGAGATCGAGAAGTCGGTGTTGAGCTTTCTCGCCATCTGGGAGATCACCGGCTCA
>CACZQE010000424.1 GCA_902783205.1 uncultured Lachnospiraceae bacterium
CAAAGAACAGAAAACGGAAATCCAGTTTGAGGCGGAATCCTTCTCTGTCTATGGCGTGGTGTATACAGTGGACTTCCATTGGGAAGTAAATGGGAAGACGTATGATTTCAGCATTCCCGGGGGTGGATTTGTATCATTTGAGCATCTCGTTGAAGTGCTGGGTGTTGGAGTAAATGATACTAATACGGAAAATGCGGACAAAAATGGAGCAGAAATCGCAGAGGATGATACTGACGAAGTACAAAATAATGAGGAAAAGCAGGAGACTTCCAGCTCATATGATGATGCCGTCAAGCTGAACGACATTGAAATAAGCGATGCAACTAGGAAGTTTGCTGCGGAGGTGGAGAGCGTAGCGTTTTCCGCTCCTGAACTGGTATGGATCGGTAAGGTAAATGAAGAAGTTACTGTTGGCGGATTGAAAGAAGTCAACGAGTTGAAAGCTGAATACAGTGCGGATCTGACGGAAGAACAGATTGCGGAAATCAATGCACAGACGGTAGAGGTTGGAGACTGGGCTTTGATTAGTATGCAGCCATTTACAAGTGAAGAGACACTGACTGTGACTATGAAGAACGGGGATCAGTTCTTGGTTAAGGTGACGGATGCACAGATTTCCACACATGTGATCACGACTAAGGGAGAACATTTCCGAATCACTGTCACGTATGATGAAGACGCGAAGATTCCGGATGGTTCGAAACTTGTGGCAAGGGAGATCTTAGAAGGAACTGAGGAGTATGAAAAGTATCTGGAAGACGCTGCAATTGAGTGGGAAGAAGCTGAAAGAGAAGGCTTTATCAGTTATGCCAGATTCTTTGACCTCGAAATTCAAAAAGACGGGAAAAAGATTGAGCCGGAAGCACCTGTCGAAGTGGAAATTGATCATGAGGAAGGATTTACACTTGGCATTGATGAATCTCTTAGTGTGATACACTTTGCCCAAAAAGGGACAGAAATCATAGATGAACTCCACAGAAATGAAGACGGGACAGAAGTCATCTATGAGCAGAATGGTTTCTCAGTAATCGGAACTGTTTCCACAGTAAAGGACAGCGGATGGCCGACTGCGAACGGACAGTATGTTCTTGTACTGCAGGATGGGGATGATTACTACGCGTTGAAGCAGGACGGGACTTTAACTAAAATACGGTATTTTAATAATACAGTCTCCTTTATCGGTGAGGGGACGACGACCACGGATTATATTGATGATTATTTGTGGTATGTGCAATCTTATTCAGGTGCGAATGCAAGAGGACGTATTTCTGATAAGTATTACGAAAGTGGTTCTGTAGAAGACCAGATGTTTATTGTTCCAACACAAAATGGGTGGCTTGCGAACTCTGCCACCCAAATAAGGTTTAATTCCACAGAAAGGAAACTATACTATACATACTATAATGTCAGTCGTACACTTTCGGCTCATAATGGCCAGTTGAATGTTGTTAATCTTGATGATCCTTCTGGTTCTCCGATATTCTTTGCTTCTGTGTCCTCATTTACTGCAAACGACAATGAAACAGATCTCTTCACACAGGAAGAAGTGGAATCTATTATCAGCAAGTGGAGGGAGCAAAAGACACAGGAGTCGACCTATGATAAGACAGCTGAAGTTTATGATTATGAAAACAGAGTTTATCAGGTAGACATAACCGCATCCTCTGCAGACTATGAAGTGGCTCCGAGTATAGCACTGGAGTTTGTTGTGGATGCCTCCAGATCGATGTTCTTCCCAACAAGTGTTAACCAGGTTGGTACATTTAATGGAACGAATGCGTCGAATGTAAGAGACTGGATTAATGCTAATGGGAATACGGATCAGATCTATTTTGTCATTCAGAATAAGAACGGTGCTGCTACACAGTATGCGATTTTCTATGATCCGAACAGTGAATATGAGGTTAACCATGGTTGGTGGACTGAAACTAAATACGGTCAGTGGCTCTGGTGCGACGCCTCTGTTTATAATCCGCCGGATGATGTTTCCAATGGAGGAGACAATAATTCCATGCAATCCGGATTACCACTCAGTGAATGGAACTGGGATAATATGGATGATGGAAAGATTTATACAACTGATATTACAGGAACATCAGATGGTACTTATGGAACCCGTAAGACCTGGGTCAGTCGTATAGAATACTTGAAGCAATGCGCGCGTGTAGCATCACAGGTCATCTATGCCGTCGATGAAAATGCACAGATCGGTTTAATTGGGTTTAATGCGAGTGTAACGGATTATGGTACATTTGGAAAGAGCGATCAGCAGGCTTTATTAAATAACATTGATAACATCAGTCTGGCTGGCGGAACAAATCATCAGGCCGGCTTGCAAACAGCAATTGATAAATATCAGGATCAGGATTTTTATGCGCAGCACTATGCGGGACGCAAGCATGTTGTAGTGCTGGTTACAGACGGTGCGCCAAACCAGAGCGGTGTTAACTGGACTACTATAGGGACAGTTGCAACTAATCTGAAAAATCTGGAAGATGATTTTGGCCATAAAACAGAACTGTATACCATGGGGCTGAGTCTTACGAATGTCGGTTCGAACCAGAGTAATCTGTTCAATATTTCTTCGGGAACCGGCTATACATATGCCGGAGAAGATGCAGCTCAGATTATCAATGCCGTTACAAAGATTGTGGATGGTATATTTGTTCAGGCAAATCTTGTGGCAGATGTAACTGACGTCATCGATCCTGCGTTCTATCCTGTAAACAAAGCGGATGGCCGTCCGCTTGCGGAAGATGACTGGATTAACTTAAACGGCACAAAAGTCAGCTCCGGTGCAAACGATGCAGCAGGACAGATAAAAAAAGATCCTTCGACAGGAAACTGGTATGTGGAATGGAAGGATCAGAGTATTGAGTGGCCGACTACAGATTCTAATGGCGCCGTAACTGAACCGGGCTGGCACGGAACAGTCTTTGTAAAAGCAAAAGAGGATTTCCTCGGCGGAAATGGAATCAGTACCAATGCGGAGGGCAGCCAGCTTGAAGCGACGAAGTATATTGTACGCGGAGAAACGGAACAGCATGATCTTCCGCAGGGGGATCACACAACCTCATTCGAAACACCCTATGTAAATGTAGATGAACTGGATATTACAAATAATGATACAGAGTGGACAGTTTATCTGGGCACGAATGTGGATCCGTTGACAGAAGTAAAAGCACTTTGGGAAAAGGTGAAGATAAAGGAAGTCGTTACAAAGACAGATTCAGATCATCGTATGTCTTCAAATGGCAGCCTGACCTATCGATATGCTGCAGATCCCAGCGACAACCGTCCCGAAATAAATGAGAGAGAAGAATTCTCTTTTTCGGATCTTGGAATCACATTGACAGATGATGACTGGACAGATCTGATTGCCGGGCAATCCAAGACCTTTACCTACAGTGCTTATGACCACTCTTCAGTCGGTACGATTAAGATTAGTCTGACACCGGTGGTGAAACCCGGTGAAAAAGACCTGTCGGAGTCTCCGCATGATACTGCTGTTACAGGAGATGAGGTGGAAAAGTATACACTTACCGTCAGCTACAGGCCGACAGGAGCAAACATCTCCAACTGGCATACCGGTTCTTATGGTTCAGGTATGTCCGGAAACAGAGCCGGAAATATCAGCAAGGATAATATACACATCATAAATGTATATGTAAAAGGCTTACAAATTACAAAAGTTGATCTTGATGATCATGTTCTTCCCGGAGCTAAGTTCGCTCTGTATCGCTCAGCAAGAGATGGTGAAACAGATCTGCTGGAAATCGATGGCGAACAATACTATAAGATTGCTGATCTTGACACCAGTTCGACAGGTATTGCTGTAAAAGAACAGATCGAGCAGTTAGAAGAGGAGGAGCAGTATTATCTTGTGGAGACACAGGTTCCTGATGGTTATATTACTATTTCGCCAATTCCGGTGAGTCTGAGTATATCAGATGTGTACACACCAAAACCGGGGACAGAGACGCAAACAACAAAGCCAGATTCAGGTATCTATTACTGGACTCAATATGCATCATTGGTGTTGGACGCTGAAAGCGGTGTA
>CACZQE010000425.1 GCA_902783205.1 uncultured Lachnospiraceae bacterium
ATTTTGCATCTGTATGAAAGTCCGTCGCCGGCCGTCTGCGGTTCAACCAATATACCGCAGTGCCTCGATGGGCTTTTTTCCTGCTGCTTTTCCGGCCGGATAAAGGCCGAATACAATGCCGATGGCCGACGAAAAGGCAACTGAGATCCAGATCACGGCCAGAGACGGCTGATAGGCTGTGCCCGTAAAAAGATTGATTCCTTTAAGAACTATCACGGATCCGGCAATGCCGACCATACAGCCGAACACAGATAGAAGCATAGCTTCAATCAGAAACTGGAGCAGGATGATTCCGTCACCGGCTCCGATGGCCTTACGGATACCGATTTCCCTTGTCCTCTCTGTAACGGAAACCAGCATGATATTCATGATCCCGATCCCGCCGACCAGGAGAGATATTCCTGCAATTCCGCCCAGCATCAGTACCATGGAATTGTTCACTTCCTCCATCGCCTCCGCGATAGAAGACTGGTTCCTGATGGAAAATGCATCGGAATCGTTATTGAATCTCATGAGCATCAGCTGCTCCAGCTCTGCTTCTGCCAGATCCATGTCCGTATCTTCCCCGGCCCCTGCCACAAAAGATGTCACGGAAGCCGATGTCGATTCCGAAAGCCGGACCAGTGAACTGAAAGGAATATATACTTCATAGGAACGGTAGCCGGAGGATGATTTCCTCGATGTCGTATCCTGAGACTCCAGAACACCGATAATCCGGTAGCTGACACCGTTAAGACGGATGCTTTCTCCCTGGCAGTGAACGGAGCCCATGATGTCCTCCGCAAGATCCTGGCTGATGACTGCGACACTGGTGTGATTGTCCACATCGCTTCTGTTCAGATATCTGCCGTAAAGGAGCTGCAGCCCTGCGATATCTTTGTAACTGCTTCCTGTCCCGTACACAGTAGCACTCTCTTCCGAGTCTTCTGTGGCAGCTGACTGTCCGGCATAAGCCGACACTACAGTGACAGAAGTGCTTTCCCTGGGGGAAACAGCAGTCAGGAGGGAAGATTCAGACAGAATCCGGTCAAGGTCATCCAGAGCAAGAGGCTTTCCTTTATCATCGGAAATCTGTACCGTGAGGCTGCTGGTTCCAAGGGAATTGATGGAATTCCTGACGGATGAAGTCGTTCCCTTTACCATAGATACAAGGATGATCAGGGTCATCACTCCGATTATGATTCCCAGCATGGTCAGAAAAGACCGCATCTTGTTGCTGCCGACGGATTTCACAGACATTTTCAGACAGTCTTTCAGCATTCCTTACTCACCTCCGATACTTTCCCGTCACGAATCCTTATCTTTCTGGACGCCCCGGCTGCCACTTCTTCGTCGTGGGTAATGAGGACGACTGTATTTCCCTCCCGGTGGAGTCTGCCGAAAATCTCCATGATTTCTTCTCCGGTCGAAGAATCCAGGTTTCCTGTCGGCTCATCACACAGAAAAAGGGAGGGACGGGCAGCGATGGCTCTTGCTATGGCCACCCGCTGCTGCTGGCCGCCGGAAAGCTCATTGGGTCTGTGGGCCTGTCTTTTTGAAAGTCCCACCATCTCAAGGGCAGCATCCACCCTTTTTTTCCTTTCTGACCCGGGCAGGCGCTGATAAATCAGGGGCAGTTCCACATTTTCGCCTGCGCTCATATTTCCGATCAGGTTAAAGTTCTGAAATACAAAGCCAATCTGCCGGTTTCTGATCCGGGCAAGCCTTGAACGGGAAAAGCCTTCCACCGGCTGCCCGTCCAGATAGTAGGTCCCCTCATCAGGCAGGTCAAGGCATCCGATTATATTCATCATGGTAGATTTCCCGCTGCCGGAAGGCCCTATGATACTTACAAATTCTCCCCTTCTGATTCTCAGGCTGGCTCTGTCCAGGGCTCTGACTTCCTCGCCGCCGATTCGATAGATTCTGGATACACCGTCAAGGTAGATGAGAACATTTTCCTGCATGACTCTCACCTCCTTTACATATCCGGACCGCCTGAAGGCATACCGCCGTTTCCTCCGGGTCCTCCTGCCGGCATTTCGCCGCCGTTCATATCCGGCCTGTGGTCATCATTTCCGCTCTCATCCGAGCTTCCTTTGATTTCATAATAGACTTTGTCTCCCTCAGAAAGACCTTCCGTGATCTGTACCTTGCTGCCATCGGAAAGGCCCGTTGTCACTTCCGTTTTCCCGGAAAGTGTCCCGTCTTTTTCCTGAACAGTATATACATAAACCGTCCCTTTCTCTTCCTGAATTGCCGCGGACGGAATCAGGAGGGCATCCGCAGCTTCTTCTGTATTGATCAGAACCGAAGCTGTCATTCCTTCTTTCATCCCTTCTTCTCTGGAGATTCTCACATCCACCTGGTATCTGGCGGAACCATTAGAAGACGAGGAGGCTGTATTATCTACAGATATGATTTCTCCTTCAAAGTTGCCTTCTTCCAGAGC
>CACZQE010000426.1 GCA_902783205.1 uncultured Lachnospiraceae bacterium
TGCAGAGAGGCTGCTGATCATGACAGAGCTGTATGACCCCGATCTCACCTGCGCAGTAGCGCTTGGGCTTTATGCAGGCCTTCGCGAAGGTGAGATCTGCAACATGCGCTTGAATACGTCGATCCATGGCCCCTGCTTTAAGTTCACATTCGTTGGGGACAGCTGTACAGGCATAGAGATCGACCTCACCAAAGAGCGGGTGCTGCGGTCGGATGGGAAGTGCGTCGGGAAAATAAAGAAGGAGCGCACCCAGATGGTATATTCCGGTTTCTGCCAGATGCTTTATGACTTTTACAAAAAACACCTTGAGAGAACGAAGGATAGGGAAAGGGAGAAGTATGCACCCCTCTTCATTTCAAAACGGATGTCTTCTGAGGGATATTATCCGGCTATGACCACGTCCGGGTTCAGGGAACGGCTGGCAAAAATCTTCTTCGATCACGTCCTTCCGTCGTGCAAGGATGACCCGGATCCTGACTTAAGGCTTTATTACCTGCAGATGCAGGGACGCACATGGGGCGGCCACGCCCTGCGGCACTGGTATACTGTGACGCTCGTCCTGTTAGGCGTTGACAATGTCGCTGCCTTGATGGCTTACAGGGGAGATAAAAGCCCGCGGTCTGCCATGGTCTATCTGCAGCATAAAGGAGAGATTGAGAGAAGGTACAAGGCGGCATCTGAGACCCTCGGGAAGATGATCAGAAAGGAATAATAATGCGGATCACGGAGGCAAAGGCCACATTGGCGACGACTATCACCAGACAAACACTCTGCATCCTCTGCAAAACAGGGAAAATCCCGGCAACCATGATCGATGGAGAATGGGATATCGACGATGATTATATTGCGGACGCGTGTGCCTGGCGGAAGGCCGCTACCTGTTTAGAGGACTTATTATATGAAGATACTGGCTATCAGCTGCTTTCTGACAAGGAACAGACCCTGGTAAAGAGGGCGATCCGGCGGAAGGTAAAAGACAATGAAGTCGAAGGCCATCCGGTCTATTCCGGCCATTTCCTTGACCTTACTAAAGAAGAGGCCGCGGCCCTGATCGCTGATGCTGTCACGAAGTTCAATGACCGCAAGGAGCTGGTCCCCATTGCGGATGCAGCAAAACAGATGGGCCTGAGCACATACCAGTGCAAGGAAGCAGTCAAGAAAGGCACAGTAAATGGGGTCCGCGTCGGGGAGGACTTGTACGTGAGCCCGGATGAGATCGGCGCATGGAAAGCCCGAAAGGATGGCCTGGTCGGCCTGTATGACCTTCTGAAGGAGCATGCATCCGAGTATGATGGGGGGCTTTTCGATCTGGAGAATGCCAGGCACAGGCAGATGATCAACGCCTTTGTAAAGAGCAATCCTCTTTTGTCCCCTATTTGTATCCCGTGGGAAAAGGCAGGCTTCCATGGGAGCAGGAGGAACGCCGTGTGCTTTCCGGCACAGGCAGCACAGCAGGTCCTGTCGGTCGTCATTCCGTATGTCCGGACATTTGGGCTCATAGCAGCCCGTAAGCGTGCCCTTGAGGCGGATGCATACTGGGATACGCACCCGGAAAACAAGAGGGCCATTGACTTGTTTTCTGACAAGAAACAAGACAACGGGATGGTGGCCATTATGCAGATGCTCATAGATACAGATGCGCCGGAGATAGGCGAATGGACTAACGCAGTCGTAGAGGACCTGGTCGGATATGCAGAAAACTCCCCGGTCAAGATAACCGGCCTTTATCTGTCCCAGTTCCTGGCTTTTGTAAAGAAACGCTATGATATCCGGGTCACAGCGTCGGTGAGGTATGACTATACCTCTGAAAAGAAGAACATAAGGAATACGAGCCCCTACTCGGTAATCCAATATTTTTTGGCTTCCTACATGGCTTTTAACGATGATTTTATCTCGGAAAACAAGCTTATAGCGAAAGCCTTACAGGATGGGAAAGCGGCTTATTTGTGGCTGTATGTCTGCTGGCACTACGTCGCGGCATGGAGGACCAGCGACATAAACCGTATCCGTGTCATAAAGCTTCCCTGGACACGGGAGGAAGTCAAGCAGGCGATTGCCGAGGGGGACTATGCAGAGATGGCGGATACGGCATCCCTATTGCTGGAGGGGGAGATCTGTGGCAGGAATGGCCGTCCGGACAAAACTGAAGAAAGGCAGAAGCAGGCCATACTGACGGTCCATTTTGCTGAATCGCTCCGGCCCATCATAGGCCTTGTTTACCTGCTTAATTGGCTTAACGCGGGCGGAAAGGAAATAATTCCTTCTTTCCGACTGGAGGCAAAGGACTATATCAGCTTCTTTGGAGATGTGTATATGAAGATCTTCGGGCGGCAGACTTTCCAGAACATCAGGGGCTGCAAGGCTTACCTCGGAAAAATAGCAGGCATTGTCGAAAAGGAAGCCGATTCTGAAAACAAGGTCATGGGCTACGTTGTCGCTATACATGCAAGAGCTCATACGTGGGACATGGACCGACTGTCAGAGGTCACAAACAGGTATCTGCAAAATACGATGGAAGGCCACACGGTTGATGAGATAATAAGGATGCTCATGGACAATGGAAGCTGTTCCTTCGTATCATTTTGGCTTATGTCGGCAGTATATGGGAGAAGGTTTGAAAAACTTGATTTCAAA
>CACZQE010000427.1 GCA_902783205.1 uncultured Lachnospiraceae bacterium
CGCCGTCCTCGGCTCCCTTCTCAGTCGCCTTCGGACACCTCGCTGCTCGAGCGTCCACCGGACGCTCTCACAACGCTCGGGCCCTCTTAGGCTTCAATTCCCAGCTTCATAATGACAACAACGAGGGTCCGTTGGACCCTCGTTGTTGTCATGGTGGCACTACAGAGAGACCAGTACAACCCAACCTCTCGCATCCTCAAATATCGGGCAAAGCATGATAAGTCCTTCCATCTCGGCAAGCCCTCCGAAGTCGACCTGGATGTGACCGATATCTCCTATGATCCCAATTCTAAAGTCAACGCCTATACGCAAGAGCAGAAACGCCTCTCTGATGATGAGATCCGACAGATTGCGGAAAAGTACAGTGCCGGAGCGAGCACTTATGAACTCGCCGCGGAGTTCGGATGTCACCGGAGCACCATCAGCCGAGCGCTAAAGAAGTCCAGGATCGAAGTCAGCCACGAGGCCTCCAAGCGAGAGGCATTGACAAAGCGAGTCCTGGAGATGTATGAAGCTTACACCCGACCTATAGATATCGGCAAAGAACTCGGCATCAATGTCACCACTGTCCGGAAGATCCTGCACGAAAACTGTGTGCGTATCAGAGGCAGTGCGGAATATACAAAATGAATTTAACTCTCCTTTACATAGATTTTTTCTTCACCTGCCTCCACACAATCCTCGTACCCTTTTCTAAAAGCTTTCATTAGCTCAAATAATTCGTCTTTTCTATCACACACTTCCTCAATAGCTGTTATTAGCAATTCATGAGTGATTTTATCACGAAGTATTTTAGCCGAGTATAATCCTTTTCTTTTGTATGGATTGTTGCTATTAGCTTTTCCCCCAAATAACCGCAGGAGAAATTCTTCCTGAAAGCAGAATTCAGTACTTGGCCCGAGAGCATTTTTTATTGAATCAGGCCATAAGCGGATTCCATCTGTATCAACCACATCAAGTTTCCTTCCACAACTATGCCAATGATCTAGTATTGCATCCTTGCACTCCATTTCACATAGTATAAAGAGTTCAATAAACTGATCTTTCGTGGCTTTTTTGACCGGATTATCTTTTAGATATTGCTCAACGTTCAATGCTCGAATCGTTTTGTCTGAAGCCATTTTATTCATTTCCTTTGTCCATAAGTATTTCTACTTAGCTTTAAACAGCGAGACAGGCCAACAAGTCGGGGTGCCATACCAACTTTTTATTTTGCCTTTACAGCTTTAGTAGCTGACCATTTGGAAACATGCACTCCCTTTGCGTCTTTCTTATAAGCTCTTATCCTCACATAATAAGTTTTCTTTGATGTTAATTTAGTAATTGTCTTTGATGCAGCAGTTTTCTTCGCTGTAACAGTCTTTATGCCAGTTTTGAAAGCCTTGTCCATACTGTACTGAATTTGGATTTTTGCAATCTTCTTTTGATTAGCCTTACTGACCTTTTTCCATTTAATAGTAGCCGACTTCTTTGTTGCTTTTGGTTTTGTGATCTTCACTGCAGGAAGTGTAGGTGCAAGTTGTGCGATTGTCTTAGTCTCGGTCTTGCCGCATATTGAACATGTACGCGATTGCTGTCCTGATGCTAATTCTGTTGGTTTTTTAGTTGTTTTCCATGCTGAGAACTTATGTCCTGTCGCCGGTATTACTTTTTCTGACCCTTCCTTTACAACATCGCATCGAATGCAATGTGTGGATTCCTGCCCATCTTTGGTACATGTTGGTGCTTTATCAACTGTAGCAGTTGATCCCCAGCTGTGACCGAGAGCAGGGATCGTCTCTGCATCTTTAGTCTCACTGCATCTAGCACAATGTACAGACTGTGATCCTGCTGTTGTGCAAGTTGCTGCTTTATCTACAGTTGGTTCGCTATTCCATGAATGTCCTTTTGCAGGAATCTCTTCTGTTGTCTTGCTTCCGCAGACAGCACATGTTCTTTCTTTGGAGCCAACTGCTGTACAGGTCGGTTCTTTAACGACTTGCCATTCGCCGCTATGTCCTGTTGCAGGAATTACCTCGCTGTCAATTACCGCATCACAGTTTTTGCAATGTCTGGACTTGCTTCCGTCTTCCGTACATGTTGGCTCTACATCGACAGAAATCTCTTCTTCCCAATCATGACCATTAGGATCAAGTTCCTTAGTTTCCGTAAATCCGCAGGTACCACAGACTCGCTGCTGCACACCTGAATTCATGCAAGTGCTTGCAGTTATCTCTTCCCATGGTCCGAAGCTATGTCCATTAGCAGGAATCACGGTAATTTCGGTCACTTCATCGCAGTTTGCGCAATGTTTTGACTTCGAGCCTTCTGTTGTGCATGTTGGCTCCGTGTCCACTGTGAACTCCTCTGAAAATGAATGTCCGTAAGCAGGAATTGCTTCTGTGACCTTATCTCCGCAGACTGAGCAGACCTTCTCTTTTGATCCGTCTTCTGTGCAGGTCGCTTCCTTCGTCACTGTCCACTCACCATAGGTGTGGTCGATCATCGGGATAGTAGTGATATCTGTCACTTCACTGCAGTTCGCGCAGTGTCTCGACTTCGAGCCTTCTGCTGTGCAGGTAGGTTCTAAGTCCACTGTGAATTCCTGTGCGAATTCATGTCCATTAGCAGGAATCACTGTAATATCGGTCACTTCATCGCAGTTCGCACAATGTTTCGATTTTGAACCCTCCTCCGTGCAAGTAGGCTCCTTGTCAGTTGTGAATTCTTCAGCAAATGCATGTCCGTTTGCTGGGATTTCTTCGGTTATTCTCTCTCCACAAATAGAGCAGTCCTTTGCTATTTCTCCCTTCTCCAGACAAGTTGCTTCCTTAGTTATCACTTCATTATAAATATAATGATTATTTAATTTATACACATAAACCTTGTTATATGTATTTCCTACCCAATTATCGGCATAAGAGTTTTCCACAACATACACGGTATCAAGACTTGAGCAGCTGTAGAATGCGTTATCTGCAATTGATGAAATACTTTCTGGCAAAGTAATAGACTGTAACGGGCATCTATAGAAAGCATAGTTACCAATTGAAGTTACTCCAGAATGCAGCTTTATGCTTTTTAGTTTCCCGTAATAAAACAGCTGATCAGGTATCTCGGTTACTTTAGGTGGTACTGTAAATGATTCAATTCCAGTGTGATCAAAAGCTCTTGCCCCTATTGTGGTTACGCTATCGGGTAAATCTATACTAGTTAAACTACTACTCAGATAGAACGAACCTTCTCCAATTGAAACAACACTATCTGGTATTACAACCTCTTCTAGACCTGAAAGCCTGTAGAGCAGCCAATCACCAATTCTGGTTATCCCATCTTCAAATACAACTCTCTTTATATTAGATTTATCACGCCATGGAGTGAAATGCGGGCTCCCATTTGTATAGTCTGCTATGGCTCCAGTTCCCGAGAAAGTTAATGTTCCATCATCAGATAGATGCCAAGTAACATTGGCCCCGTCTGCTCCAGCATACGGCACAATCTGAAAATGACGCGTAATTGATCCTTCATATTTATTGATTCCCTTGATAGTAGCAGTTGCCTCGCCAACATCCGTATTATTGGAACACCAGACCTCGTAATCCACGTTCCTTTCTAACGTTTCTCCGTTTAGTGACACAGTTACTTCAGGCCAGATATATGTTCCTGTATATATCTGATCTTCTATTTCTGAAACAGTAGCTCCATCTATGCTTGTTCTTTCCAACATAGGTATTACTGTCACATCAGTAACTTCATCGCAATTCGCACAATGTCTTGATTTTGAGCCTTCTTCTGTGTATGTAGGTTCTTTATCTACTGTGAACTCCGCAGCAAATTCATGCCCGTTCGCAGGAATTGTTGTAACATCGGTTACCTCTTCACAGTTTACACAATGTTTCGACTTTGATCCTTCCTCCGTGCAAGTAGGCTCCTTGTCGACTGTATATTCTTCAGCAAATGCATGTCCGTTCGCTGGGATTTCTTCTGATACTTCTCGATAACAAGTACCGCACACTCCCGTTCTTGAACCTTCACTTATACAAGTCGGATTGCGGGTGATAGTCCACGAGTTCACTTGATGTCCTGTTGTTAAATCATACTTAATACCATTATTACTACAATATGTTTCTGTGTAACTATCCTTATTGCAATATACGATTAGCTTTGGACAATCAATGAAAATGCCAGAAAACTGATCTCCGGAATTACCAGAAAAAGTTTGCAAGCTGTCTGGTATATAGATTCTTTCCAAGTTTGAGCAATAATCAAAAGCACTCGGCGAAACTGTGATTATACCTTCAGGTAATTCAATGTCAACAAGGCTACTACAACTATAGAATGCGCTATTGCTGATATTTCTTAATTCTGATGGTGATGAAAACTTTACGCTTATAAGCGAAGTGCAATTCCAAAACGCATGATTTTGGATTTCTGCAACGCTACTAGGAATGGTTACTTCAGTCAGACTAGAGCATCCCTGAAATGTTCTTTGCCCAATCGTGCCTACGCCCTCAGGAATTGAAATACTTTTAAGACTTGAACAACCTGAAAACGCATAAACGCCAAACGCGGTTACACTCTCTGGTATAGATACAGATTCCAAGCCAGTGCAACCTATAAAAAGATATGGTGTGATCAAATCTATACTGTCTGGTATTTCTATTTCCCTTATTGATGTGCACCCCTGGAATGCATAATAGCCTATTCTTACCAAACTATTTGGAAGATTTATTTGTTGCATCGATTTGCATCCCTTAAAGGCATACTGCTCAATTCTTTTAACACCATATGGTAGACTAACACTTGTTAGTTTTGAGCAATCTGAAAATGCATAATCACCTATATTAGTTAATGTACTTGGTAATTCTATACTTGAAAGATTAGTACAACCAGAAAAAGCGCCATATCCAATATTGTCAACGCCCTCATAAATTCTAACTTGCTTTATACTTTTTATATGATCATTCCATGGCATAGTACTTGATGTTGACGGCATAGAGCCCTCGCCACTTATCTCCAACAAACCATTATCATATAGTGTCCATGAAAGCACATTCCCACCAGTTCCGAAATAACCTGATGCAGTAATGCTATCACTCGCAAAAGCTGATGAATATGACAGGATAAATAGCATAGAGAATGCGACAGATATCAGTAACCTCGATACTTTCTTTTTACAAGTCATCATAAATCTCCTTCTTTTTTCCTATTAATCGTTTCTCTTCAAACATCTATCTTTTAACGTACTTATTGTGGTGAGTTTTTCCTTCACCTATCCTAATAACATCTTCAATAGCGCCATCATTAACTTTACTTGAAAAATATCTCCCAAAACTTCTTTTCTCGCCATTTGTCAATGTGTCCCATTCAGTCCCCTTAAATAAATCCTTGGTCTCAAAAGTATCACCTGATGTCAATGATGAAAGTGTTTTTAAGGCTTTTGCGTACCATCCTTCATAATCCATATTGGCCTCCAATTATTTTAATAAAAGCACAATTATCAAATGTGGTGCTTTTGACAACTTTATACCACTTTCAGAATAACATGGAATTCAACAGTTTACAATTATATAAGCCCTTCTGGAGATGCTATTATTAGTCTTATATGACCTAATCGCCTCAATAGAAAAGTATTAAAAACCATATTATTGATAGTCCTAATACGCTCCTATGCACAGTTGCTGGAGTTGTCCATGGAACCGTTGTGATGGACATTCTACGTCGTATCAGAGGCTCCGGTAACATCATTTTCTCTTGATGATCCTTCAAAGAAATGTCATATTTGCAATTAAGATTATTTGAAAATACCTAAGGAAACTAAAGACTTTTTATATGGTTTATTCCGTTGCAAAGTATAGGTGAGATCATCGATTATCTGTGCAACAATGATTTAAAAAGATGATTCTCGTTAAATCAGTTTGGCATGATTTCTGTCATTAAGTATTAGAGCCCCCGCAGGGGCAATCCTAATCTCTACAGCCTTTCCTTCCCAGACCGCTGCCCCCTCTCGCGCTTATTTTCGCGAAATTAGCATAGGGGGATACCAGTTTCTACAAAATGCTTTTTCCAACCCTTGATATCAAGGCTTTCTGGTTTTATTGTTTCGTGAAATTGTTATAATTACTACGTTTTTTTCGTGCTCTTTTTCCCTTGTACCACTGCTTCTGCGGCCTTCTTTCTCGCGTAACTGGCACGTCTGTTTTTCCTGTTGCGCTCTGCTTGGCAATCCGGTTTATTGCAATAAAGTTGTCTTCCTGACCGCCTGATAAAGAATTCTCCGCAACACAAACAAGATAATATCTTTCCCTGTGAATACAGATAATTCAGGTCTTCATCCACCGGAGGAGCCACATCTGCAATGATACGCGAAAGTGTGTACCAGCAAATATCAAATACCGATCTGACGTCTGCCCCGTACATGATCTTTCCGGTATCCTTATCAAATTTCAGGCGCATCCGGAAGTCCGACATGATATCAATCACCCGCTGTGAATGATCATCCATATCTTCCATAACTCTTGTCACATATTCCGTATCATCTTTGATCCGGCGATATTTCTCAAAAAACGGATACCCATCGCACAGTCTGCCTTCATAGTATAGATTACGAGCAGGCACAGGATTCTGATGATCCTTTATTTCACTCAGCGCATAGACATAATCAAACGTGTTTCCAAGACGTTCCAGATCATACAGGAACTCCTTTGGTTCAAATCGTCCCTGCGTCTGGAGTTGGATGGACGCTGAGGTTCCGGCCTCGCATTCTTCTACAATGATACTGAGTTCATCAATATCATACGGATGCACATTATTTGCACACCACTCCATGATGCTCCGATATCGATCAATCGAATTGTCCGGATTATTCATCTCATGAAAGAGATTGCACAAACTGACGAGCAGATCCTGCCCTGTTAGCTTTGTGTCGCTGCTCTTATACTCTACAGGATCAAATGGCGATGGGAAATCCGGAAGAATCCATTCAATGTCATCCTTTTCAATCACACTATAGCCGGAGAAACGGATAGACTTGTACACCATTTCTCCAACGCCACCGATCTCGGCAAAGCTCAAGTTGTTTACAGATTCCGTCTTTTTCATCGTAAAAAATGTAAGCGATAATGTAAGCGTTCATTTTTAGCTATCACATACATTCTAATCTATAATGGCATTAAATACAAGAGCATATTGTAAAACCTCTTGTATGAAAGCGGATGTCGGCAGGCTGGCTGTTTCCCGCAATCCGGGGAACCAGTCTGTCATTTTTATGAAGGATTGGAGGCAAACATGAAGAACAGAAAGCGGCAACGCGAAAACCGGAGACTCAAACACAAAGAGGAACGTCTGGAGAAATACGATGGTTGGGGGCATAAAGACCTGACACCGTATAATGCGATCCGACAGATCGAGTCTAACGGAAGAGCTGAAATCGTACTGAAATGATCTTCACAGATGCTGCCCGGATAAAGGCAGCATTTTTGATGCAGAAAACTACAGAAAGGAGCGTGAAAGAATGAGCAAAGAAACCATGAGCGTGCAGGAAATGTCCGCACAGATGGGCATCTCACTGCCGAAGGCCTACGAGCTTGTGAAGACGCCGGGGTTCCCTTCTATCAGGATCGGAACGAGAATCCTGATCCCGGTAGATGCATTCCGGGAATGGCTGGTCATCACGTCAAACAAGCAGAAATGAACACAGCAGTAACACCGAGGAAAGGAGGTGAAAAAGTTGTCCGACCTGAATGAATTCACATTCTGGCAGGCTGCCTGTGTTCAGAATCCATCGAACTGTTCGTATCCGAAGAGAGTCATCGTCCGGGACGCGGACGCCTTTAACGAGATGGCGCGTTTCGACCATGTGTCGGCCACATACAAAAACTGCTATCGGAGCAATGAGACCTTTCAAGGATCTGATGTCCAGTCCGGCGATGTGGACAACGAAAAAGTATCTGATCCGAATGAGTGGATCACTCTTGAAGACATTCACCGTACTTTCGAAGGTGTTCCGCACATCATTTCGGAGAGCAAGAACCACATGAAGCCGAAAGGCAATAAGCCAGCGGCTCCCCGGTATCACGTTTTCTGGAAAGCAGATATGGAATCGGACTATAAGGCATACGCCGCCCTCAAAGAGCGACTGTATCAGCATTTTCCGTATTTAGATCCGAAGGCATTGGATGCAGCAAGATATTTCGATGGAACCGAACATCCAAACGCTGTGTTCTATCCCGGCACGATGACCATCAACGAATACCTGGACAGGCTCGATGCCGAGACCGCAGACGAAGCATTTGATGATGATTCGATCACGGAAGGAACGCGCAACAGCACCATGTTCCGGTTCGCGGTACGCGCACTGAAGCGTTACGGCGACAGCGAGGATGCAAGAGAGCGTTTCCGAAGGGAATCTGGCAAGTGCACTCCCCTGCTTGACGAAAAGGAACTGAACGGAATCTGGAAAAGCGCCCTGAAATACTACGACTTGATCAGGCAGCAACCGGACTACATTCCTCCGGAGCAGTACAACGCACCGCAGGAGATGACCTGGGAGCCGCCGATCCCCTTTGAGGAAGTCGCGCTGCCGCCATTTCCGGTTTCTGCCCTGCCAAGCAGAGTGCGCCCGTATGTAGAAGCCGTAGCCGAGACCACGCAGACGCCCGTGGACATGGCCGGGACTGCAGCGCTCGCTGTCATGGCAAGCTGCATCCAAGGCAAATACATCGTTCATGCAAAGGCCGACTGGATGGAGCCGACAAACCTGTATGCACTTATCATCGCAGAGCCTTCGGAGCGAAAATCTGCTGTGGCCAGTCTGATGGTAAGGCCGGTATCTCTCTTTGAGATGGAATACAACAGGCAGCATGCCGCCAGCCTTGAAAGGAATCGCATGGAGAAACGGATTCTTGAGAAGCGGCAGCGAGCTATCGAAGACAAGGTGGCCAAAGGCAAAGCCGAAGAAGGTGAACTTGACAAGATCGTCGATGAGATCAGCAGGTTCGAGGAACAGTCTCCGATGCAGCTATATGTGGACGATGTGACACCGGAGAAGCTGATCTCGATATTGGCAGAACATGACGGGATTGCATCTGTCATTTCTGCCGAAGGCGGCATCTTCGACCAGCTTGCAGGAGGCATGTACTCAAAGGCCGTCAACATCGATGTGTTCCTGAAAGGTCATGCCGGAGATACGATCCGCATCGACAGGATCGGAAGGAACAGCGAAAGCGTTGAGTCCCCTGCCCTGACACTGCTCTTCGCTGTGCAGCCGAATGTGCTGTCCGGCCTGATGCAGAATAACACATTTCGCGGCAGAGGACTGACAGCGAGATTCCTTTACTCGATGCCTGCTACTCATGTCGGCAGCAGAAGATATCGCACGGACCCGATACCGAAAGAAGCCGAACAGCAATACCATGCGCTGATCAACAATCTGCTGGATGAGGATTTCAATCCGTCTGCTAAGAATCCGGAGATCATCACGCTCACGGATGAGGCAGACCAGATGCTTGAAGCGTTCGCTAACGGGCTGGAGCCGAAACTGCGGACTGACTACCTGGACTTTTCCGATTGGGCAGGCAAGCTCTGCGGTGCCATCGTCCGTATCAGCGGCATCCTGTGCCGCGCAGAGAAAAACGGATGTTATGAATTCCTGCAGGAGACTTCACCGCTTGTCGTGGACGGAGAAACCATGCAGAGAGCCATTACGCTCGGAGAATACTACACCGAGCACGCCAGAGCCGCTTATCTGCTGATGGGCGCTGATCCCGTGGTGAAACAGTGCAAATATGTTCTCAAGGCGATACAGAGCACCGGGCTTGTCGAACTGAGCAAGCGTGACATCATGCGCCTCTGCCGCAGCTTCAAGAAGGCCGAGGAGCTTCAGCCCGTACTGGAACGGCTTTGTGAATACGGATATCTGGCACCGAAGCAAACCGAGGCGAAGAACAATGTCGGCAGGCCAGCATCACAAGGCTATCTGGTCAACCCGGCAGTGTTCACCACCTGACAGACGGTGGATGGGTTTTGTCCTTTCTGTCCGTTCTGTCACAGGGGGAAGAAGTAATAACAGTATGTCCTTTGCGTCACTGATTCATATAGTTCCCCATTTTCATCATTATCATTCATTCATTTGATGTGTGATGGATACCGATATCAGGAAATCATCAGTATCTATCTATGGGACAGAACGGACACAAAGGACAGTTTCACACCATTGAAGAAAGGAGGATTGAGGATCATGGAGAAGAATCCGTCACTGCGTGAACTGAAAAGGACGCTCGGGCAGGATTATCAGATCCGCATCATAGATCTGGAACGCTGTCTGTACCGTGATTTTGGTAACGGCTTCAATGTTGAAGTCAGCGGTGTGAGCCGCGCCAACCGGAAAGGCTGCGCCACCATATATCTCTGGTTTGGCGATTCTGCACCGGAGTGCCTGATCGTAAAGACCGTCCATGATGTTGGCGGAGCGCAGCGGCAATCAAAGAAACCGTGGAAGATCTAAGGGAATACAGCAACTTCCTGGTCGCCCACGGTTATCAGGACTGGAATAGTCTGTTCAAGTTAAAACACAGTTCATAAGAAAGCGAGGTTATTAAGAATGAGATACAAATACTTCTACGGCACAGAGCCGACCTTTACGGATGAGGATAAACAATATTTCTCCCGTGGCGGATACGAATGTAAAGCCCTGATGAAAGACCGCAAAGGACACCCAGTGGCGATCTCCCAGAGCACCGACCCAGACTTCCCGGCATGGAAGGTCGAATTCGGATTCTCCTGCGTGGTTTTCTCTACCTACGATGAGGCGATGGCCTTCTGCAAGGGCAGATTTTCAAGATAGGAGGCCGCCATGCAAGACATCAAATATCATCCCCTGATCGACTGCGACAGTGATGGTACGGAAAAAGTGCCGATGTTCTTCTGTACTGACGAAAAGACCGTCAGGCAAGAACACAAAATGTACCTGAAGGAGATCATACCGGAATACTATCGACTCCGGTCGGTCAAAGGAATGTCCGCCTCTGATGCGGAAAAACTGATCATTCACTGCCCGTGTTGCGGTAAGGCCATGACCGCCATTGTCAAAGCCCGGGACAACTACAATCTGGGTTTATACAATTGCCCGGAATGCAACTCTAAGAAAGGAGCGAAATAAAACATGAGTACATACCCACTGAGAGCAAACAAGGCCGACTGGAGATCCCTGAGGCCACAGAGCACCTTCTATTCCGAGGATTACATCCGCGATCATTACGATCTGTACCTGACCACGGAATTCCTTAAGGACGAACACGGCGAGACGCACAGCTACTACCGTCTCCACGCCACTTCTCCGCACAGTATTGAAATGGCACTGGCCTATGACATTAAGTGCCCGAAATGCGATTATCACACATTGAAACAGGTCGGCAGATGTCTCAACGCGTACGATCTCGGATTGTACGAATGCCCGACCTGCAACAAAAGGTAAGGAGGAATATGACCATGACTACATTCAATGAAAAAGAATACTTGATCGGTACCGCCGATTATGACACTCACTTCTGGAATTACGTGCGTGGCAATAGCTTCGCAGCGGATAAGATCCACGCAGGTGCCGACAGCGCCACTGGAGGATATACACTTCCCTCTGGCACAACTGACAAATACGAGAAAGCTGTAACGGGCGAGAGCATCTTCTGTAATCTCGCCACCGTCATCAAAGCCTATGGCGGCTCCAGCCGCATCTTTGCAAAAGACTGTGACGATTTGGCTTCCTGGGTACCGGAGGGCGGAGAGATTCCTCTCCAAAATGGTATGGATGATTTCACCCGTTATCCGGTCGACATGCATAAGCTGGCCGTCTTTGTCAAGCTGGATGATGACTTCGTCCATGATGCCGCATTCAGTATCCGTGATTATCTGACCGAGCGTCTTGCCCGGAACTTTGCAAGAGCCGAGGATGCCGCTTTCCTGAATGGCGAGGGAGAAACTATGCCAACCGGGATTCTGCATCCCGATCATGGTGCGCAGACTGCCCTCACTGCCAGCGACATCGGCTTCGATGATGTGATCCGCCTCTTCTTCTCACTCGAACCGGAGTACCGGAAAAATGCCGTGTGGATGATGAATGACGAGACGGCTCTGAAGCTGCGTCTGCTGAAGGATGAAAACGGAAACCATCTGTGGAATCAGATGAATGACACCATCTTAAGTCACCCCGTCATCATCGCAAATGATATGCCTTCGGAAGAGTCCGGAGCGATGCCGATTCTCTTCGGTGACTTCCGCTACTACTGGATCATCCTCCGAAGCCCGATCAGTATGAGAACACTCAAAGAGAAGTTTGTTACACTCGACCAGATCGGCTATCTGGCGATGGAGTTTCTCGATGCAAAGCTGATCCGCCCGGATGCGGTCAAGGGAATCCGTATAGCTGATGCTCATGCGGATAATGCAGGAAATTGATTTTTTCAAGCAGAAATCAAAGAAGCAATTACACCACATTCTACGGTATTGTGAGCGGATTATAGCGGCGCGATGGTTTAATTACCCCTTTGAATATGCGCTTATGCACGCGTGACCACCGCGCCGTTCCCCGTTCACAGACCTGTAGAGATCCAAACCGCCCCTCCCCGGGCAGAAAGGAACAAAACGATGAAGATGAATTACTTGAAGGGAGTTAGAGATACATGGCAGAAAAGAAGATACAAAGCACCGGGCAGTCCTTCCGGCTGATCCCGAAATACCGCGATGAGATCGATGTCCGCAAGATCTGTCAGGCGCTGATCATGACGGCGAAGGACATGCCCAAAGCGGCAGATAATAACGAACAGGAAGATGCCGGGACACCGCAAACTTAAGTGGATATATTCCCGGAATAGAGCTAATATGTGATGACGCAAAGAAAGGAGGAAAAACGAAATGAGCAGCACACAAGTGATGGCGAACGCAGCACAGGCTTTCATGGAATCCATGACACCGAAGTTCGCGGTCTCGTACCTGCGTGTATCGACACGCGGACAGGCAGAGCGCGGCGGCGGTCATGATGAAGGATTCTCCATCCCTGCCCAGCGTGAGGCGAACAAGAACAAAGCACAGTCCCTCGGAGCATTCGTGGGCAAAGAGTTCGTTGACCGCGGCACTTCCGCGAAGTCGGCAGACCGTCCGCAGCTTCAGGCTATGCTGGAATATGTCAAAGAGAACCGCGACCGCGTGGACTATGTGATCGTACATAAGATCGACCGCCTCGCCCGTAATCGTGAGGACGATGCCGAGATCAGTAAAGTGCTCCGGGAGTGCGGTGTCCAGCTCGTCTCGACATCGGAAAGCATCGATGAAACACCTTCCGGGATGCTCCTTCACGGCATCATGAGTTCCATCGCTGAGTTCTATTCCAGGAATCTCGCCACCGAAGTAAAGAAAGGCATGAACGAAAAGGTCAAAGGCGGCGGCACCGTAGGACGAGCGCCTCTCGGCTACAGGAATGTCCGTACCGTGGATGAGAAAGGCCGTGAGGAGCGCACTGTGGTGATCGATGAGGAACGTGCACCGCTGGTGAAGATGGCATTCGAAGAATACGCCTCGGGAGACTGGACAGTGATGAGCCTTGCCGAGTACCTTTCCGCCTGCGGTCTATATACAAGGCCGACACCCAGGATCGCTTCGAGACCGATCGCATTCCAGACCCTCGCCAAGATGCTCGCCAACCCGTATTACATAGGCATCGTAACCTACAAAGGTGTGCAATACCCCGGCGCTCATGAACCGCTGGTCGATGATGAGACCTTTGAGCGGGTGCAGACCATTTTGGCAACGAAGATCAACGGAGAGAGAAACTTCCGGCATCCGCATTTCCTGAAAAGCACCGTCTACTGCGGTGACTGCGGGTCGCGGATGATCGTTACCAACGTCAAGAAGAAGAACGGCAACGTCTACTCCTACTTCTGCTGCGGCGGCAAGCACAGAAAGCAGTGTCCGGATTGCCAGACCCGGCATGCGCTGATCCCCGAAGTGGAACGCCGGGTAGAACAGCTCTACGACATTATCCAATTTCCTCATGAGGTACGCGTAGCCATCGAGGAAGAACTGCAGGAAGTAATCAAGAAGGAAAAAGCCAAATACGATACAGAGATGGAAGGTCTCCTCGGCCAGAAGCGAAAGCTGGAGCACAAGAGAGAAAAACTTCTCGAAGCGCATTACAACGATGCCATCCCGCTGGATCTTCTGAAAAAGGAACAGGCGCAGATCACAAAGGAACTGGCGGCCATATCCAACGAGATCCGGCAGCACGATGTGACCTTCGAACAGATCTCCCAGAACCTTTCGGAATCCCTCGACCTGCTGGATGACTGTGCATCCTTCTACCGGAACGCCAGCGATACGATCAAACGGCTGATGAACCAGGCCATCTTCGATAAGATCTACATCTCCTATCCAAGAGGCGAAACCACGATGGATCTCGAGGCAAAGTTCAAACCGCCCTTCAACATCCTCGTTGAGCCATTCCAGGAGGAGCTTACTAAGATCAACCGCATGGCGCGGCAAAGCGCCGATACCACGGTCAAACAAATACAGGCAGCAAAAAACCGTATCCTGAACACTTTCAGATACGGTCTTGCTGCGTGTGACGAGCACACTCATATTGAGTCTTGCCCAACTCCAAATTTTTTTACCCTTGAGAGTTGTAACAAGGCATTTTTGGTGGAGATGACGGGAATTGAACCCGTGTCCGAAAGCATTTTCACCGGAATTTCTCCGAGCGCAGTTTCCGATTTATAATTCGCC
>CACZQE010000428.1 GCA_902783205.1 uncultured Lachnospiraceae bacterium
CCTGATCCTTACCGCCGGCTTCCTTCCAGTTTGAGATATCCCCGTGGTAGACAGCCCTGATCTGTTCTGACGTCAGATTATCCACAGGGTTGTCCTCCTCCACAAAGAAAACAAATCCCTCCCGGCCAATCACCGTAATCTCTATGGGAACTCCTGACTCCTCTGCCCAGGCAAGCTGGTCCGCAGAGGGTCTCGCGCCAAAAAAAAGATCTGTACTGCCGGAAACAAGCCGGTCAAAACCAACTACACTGTTGGTAAACTTAACGATTTTCCCATTATCCCGCAAATTGCCCGCCGAGGCAGCCTCACGCTCAATATCCGCAATACCCTGGTACACCGTCTTTGCCAGCGCTGCGTAAAGGGGGTAACAGGCCTCTGCGCCGTCCATGACCGGCATATCCTCCTCATTTTCAATGATCAGCTCCGGCTTATGATCCAACTCTGCCAGCTTTGACGGGTCACTGTAAACCATATAGTCAGAGAAGTCTGTGCTGGAATACCCGTTCATATAGGCAAAACCATGGCCGCCGTACCGGACCTCCGGGCGATTATGATAAAAGTGAAAACCTGCCGTTGCGCATGCAAGAACAACAGCCATCGTGACGATAAGAAGCCTTAGCCTGCTTCGTATGGGAAAACTGCGGGATGAAGTCTCTTCTTTCTCTGACCTTCCTGAGATGCAAAGACAGGTGACAAAAGCCACGGTATAAGTAATAAAGGTGATAGCCAGCATCTCCAGATGCCATCCGTTAAGACTCAGAATTAACGCCATCGGCATAAAGGGAATGACGAACGCGAAGGAATAATAAGTATATGCCGCACTGTTCAGACTCCCGGAGCCGATAACCATCACGGCAAGAAATCCGAGAGACAGAAGGACCAGGATTACCGCATTCACATACGCGGCAAAGCGCAGATCCATTTTCCGGCTCAGCAGAAAATAGAAAAGTATGGTTATACTTGGGACAATAAAGATGCTAAGCCACACAGGCAGCGAGGAAAATGCCATGAACAGTCCAGGTATGCAGGCGATAAAAGGTATTAATGCATAGAATAAAATAACCTGAAAAATCTTTTTTATCATTATTTGTTTCCATTCTCCGCCACTCATGCGATGCGCAGATAAGCTCTGAGAGTGGGGGAAGCTCTTAAAAAGCGTTTCCTTAAATATCTTGACAGAAAACAGAAATCTTATTCTAAAATGTCACTCAGCTCCTGTTTAATATCAAACGGGTATGAAGATTCAAAGACATGGCAATAAGAGAGATCACGCAAAGGATCAGAGTGATCTTTACAAAAGGAGTCTGGAAAAGTACATTATCCAGAGCAAGTATCCGTACGTCATCTGTCAACCGGTTAAGCAGTGTTGACTGCATCATTGCACCTCGCCCCAGGGATTGCCTGATCTCGAAAAAACTCTGTCCATAAAGAGCCGGAAGGGACAGTACGATGCCGACGGGCAGTATGAGGGCAGATTTCAGCTCCGACACGAGTATCAGCCGGCGAAGGTGCTGCCGGTCAAGGCCAAGGTGAAGGGCTTGCTGAACCATCCCGACTTCAGCCCTACGCTGTATTTGCGTAAAGCTGTGTACAAGGATCAGGAAAACCAGAAGGATCAGGATAAAAAGTAACCCATAGGCAAGGAGAGGCGTGATCACGCTGCGCTCAAGCCCCAGTCTGCGGATTTCGACCCAGTTTTCATAGGAATAACCGTGGTCAGCCGCATAGGCAGCCAGAAGCTTATCCGTCGCCTGATAATGGGAGAAGCTGTTAAACCGAATTTCCAGCTGGTTGTTCAGTATTTCGGCATCCGGTCCCGCCAGTTCCTTCAGCCGTTTAAGAAGCTGTATGTGCCCGATGACGGATACCCCCTGGTTTGACTGAAAGTAGGGCTTTTGACTGTCAGCTAAATAATTAGGCGAGAGGACGTTGTCCTGGATAACGATAGCTTTTACGGTTAGAGATCTGTCAGTAAACGGATTCAGGATGGTGAGCTCGTCTCCGGTCTTTAAGCTTTCGTCGGTGATCGGCAGGCGTCCCAATGTAAAATCATCGATCCATGAACCCAGTATGACAAGAATTGTCTCCCCTGCTTCAAATGCACCAACCTCCGCATCCGGGAAGTTTTCACCATTGAGCAGTGCAATTTTCTTAACAGCGTCTGCCGAATCTGTCCAGGTAGCAGAACCACCGCTTTCTGTCAGTATTTCCGGAATATCGTTTACTCTGGGGGCATAGCTCTGGACGATCGGGCTGTCCTCAATTCCATCCCAGACATAAAAGTGAAAGGTATCCTCCGTCAGGGCAGTGATAGTGCTCACTCCCTCGGTCTCCTTAAGATTATCCAGTTCTTTATCCGACATTCCATAAAATGGGCTGTAACTGCTGGTGGTCTGTGTGCCGCTTCCATGGCTCCTGCTCACACGGACAGTCGCACTGATCGTATAGTCCGGTATGCTGCGGTAATAAGAATAACCCTGCACTGCAGAAAGGATCTTCTTCAGGCAAAGGATCAGCAGCACACTGACGGCAAGGGTCATCAGGATCCTCGCTGTGCAGATGATTGGATGGACCTTATTCTGGCGGCTAAACAGGTCTTTTTCCGGGCGATGGCACTTTGCCGCGCGTTTTGACAGTCTGCGGATGGTGAACTCGGTCAGTGTGCGGCTTTTCAAGGAAAGCCTTCTGTCTCCCGTTCCCAGAAGGACAAAAAAAGCGGAGACAAAAATCGTGCCAAAAACCGCTGCGAGAAGTGCAGGGAAGAATGACAGGTCCAGGGAGATGCCGGCAATCCCGAGGCTTGAAGCCAGGCACTTAAGCACAATGAACCCGGAAAAAAAGGCCATAATTATGCCGCATATGGCGGGAGGCAGGGCTGCACAGGCACACTCCAGAATGATGATCCCGTTCAGCCTCTTTCTTGTGACACCCATACAGCGAAGACGATACCATTCCCTTCGGCGTTTTCCTGTATAGGAAGAAAGCAGCCAGGTAATAGCAAATACAGAGACCGAGATCATCAGCAGACTGACAGTGCGATAGATCTCAGGGTTATCCCAGAGCGTGGTCCCATAGGTAAAGCTGTTATACCAGGTTTTTACTTCTTTCGTGAGTGTGGACCGCAGTCCGTCATAAAACTCAAAAGTATCGATTTTGCGCAAGGCAGGGTCCAGCCGATAAAGCCACGTCACTGTCACCTCAGGATACTGCGCCAGTTCCGTTTCGGTAACGATCAGGCCGGGATAGTCTTTACCGCTGCCGGCCCATGCGCGGGAGAACTGCTTCAATGTCCCGACAAGGGTGTAGGTCCTCGGTTCAAGGCCGTCTGCACCGTTTTCATCCTTTATCACCCGATAAACGGTAACCTGCTGGCCAAGGTCGTAGCTTAAGCCCAGCCTGCTCAGGGAATAGAGGTCGGCAGCTATCTCATCATCCTTTTCCGGAAGATGACCTTCGTAGAGGGAAATCCGGGAGAAAGAGACAAGGGATGGATCGAGACTGCCGATCCTGATCGCAGTGTTGCTTCCATCCTCGGTACGGATCGTATCTGAAGCTTTTATGAAACCTTTTTCGGACAGGTAAGGGTGGCTTATCCCGGCAGAGTCGGAGGCCAGGATCCAGTCCCCATAGTGGACCATTGCCCGTTCATCGATATAACTTTTTATAATGCCCTGGGCCATCAGTACGGTCGAAATGAA
>CACZQE010000429.1 GCA_902783205.1 uncultured Lachnospiraceae bacterium
ACATGATCCCGGGGCAAGAGCACATATGATAAAATTGTGTTCTTCTCTCATCCAGACTATACTGTCGGTTCCGGAATTTCACCGGATCAGCCGCATACTGCGGGTCGCGGACTATACCGCCGGTAGGGAATTCCGTGGTCCACGGTCACCCTGCCCCGAAGAATTTTCTTTTCACGTGGGGGATTATAGCATATAAATCCACGTGTTGCAACAACTAATTCTCGCAGGCAACAAAATGAAGAAGCCGGCTGGTGAAGTCTTTCTGAACGGGAGTAAAGAGATACCCGCAGTTCATCAGTTCTTCTCCGTACCAGGTCTCTTCTGTTCCTTCCAGCCGGTAGACAGCTTCCGGATCCAGTCCTTTCAGGCAAACAGCGTGACTGTGTACGGATGGAGATGATAATACCTGCACCCAGGTCACCAGGGCTTCCCGCCCGTCCTTTGCCGCCACCTCATAGCAGTCCCAGGGCTTCTGATCGCTCCATGAGGCAAGGCGGTAGTAATCCCCTCTCTGGATCAGAGGCTGATATTTACGGCACATGTCTGTCTGGGCAGGAATCATTGCCCTGTCCTCTTCGGGTATACGGGTGATATCAAGCTCATAGCCAAAGGTGCCTGCCAGCGCCACGTGTGCCCGTGTCTCAAAGGGTGTCGTTCTTCCCAGCGCATGATTCGGGCAGTCGCTGACATGGGCGCCCATGGCGGAAAGGGGATAAATGAGTGCCGTCCCTTCCTGTATGCGGAGACGCTCAATGGCGTCTGTGTCATCGGAGCACCAGATCTGGGGACTGTAATAAAGCATACCGGGGTCGAACCGCGCGCCGCCGCCTGAACAGTTCTCCAGCAGAAGATCCGGGAACTCACTTACCAGTCGTTCCTGCATCTCATAGACTCCGAGGATATACCGATGGGCCAGTTCGCCCTGTCTCTCCCGGGAGAGGCAGCTGCTTCCGATATCCGTCATCTGCCGGTTCATATCCCATTTTACATAGGAAACAGGTGCACTCCGCAGAATGGAAGCGACACACTCGTAAGCATAATCCCGGACTTCCTTTCTCGTAATATCAAGAATATACTGCTCCCGGCTCATGGTGGCGGTACGTCCTTTGATCTGGATAGCCCAGTCTGGATGCCTGCGGTACAGGTCCGAATCCGGTGAGATCATTTCCGGCTCGAACCAGATTCCGAATTCCATGCCCAGAGCCCGGACCGCTTCTACAAGTTTCGGGAGACCGCCCTTCAATTTATCTTCATTGACAAACCAGTCTCCCAGTGAATTATTGTCCGAATTGCGGCGGCCAAACCAGCCGTCGTCCATGACCAGCATCTCGATCCCGTTCTTTTTTGCCTCTTTTGCAATGGCGATCAGCTTATCCGAATCAAAGTCAAAATAGGTCGCCTCCCAGTTGTTGATAAGAATCGGCCTTTTCTTATATTTATAGGGGCTCCGGATCAGGTGGTTCCTGTAAAAATCATGGAACGAACGTGTCATTTTCCCAAGGCCTTCCGCTGAATAGTTGAGTACCGCCTCCGGTGTCTGAAACTCCTCCTGCGGTTCCAGATTCCATCGGAACCGCTCGGGATTGATCCCCATAGTCATACGGATCTGGTCAAAGGGGGTACGCTCCGCCTGGGCAAGGAAATTGCCGGAATAGATAAAATGCATGGCATAAACCTGCCCCTTTTCCTGATCTGTTCCGGGAGTCAGAAGAGCTATAAACGGATGCTCCTGATGACTGCTGCAGCCCCGTATGGACCGGACAGACTGCCTGCCATAAGCGATATGCTCTTTCTGGATGTGCCGTTCACGCGCCCAGGCTCCGCAGAGGGAGAGCATCTCAAAATCCTGATTGTCCATGTCAAGACAGGCACTGTAAGCCTTCTCAAGAACCAGCGGGACTTTTCCGCAGTTTTTCAGGCGTACGCTTCTCGTTATAATATCCTCTGCAGGAAATACACTGTACTGAAGTACGGCTTCCAGATCAAGCACCGGATCAAAGCATGTGATCTCAAGCGTGGACAC
>CACZQE010000430.1 GCA_902783205.1 uncultured Lachnospiraceae bacterium
AGGTCAGTGCCTGAACATAATTACCCTTGATCGGCCAGATACTTGTTATCGGCATGAGACCTCCTTGATAGGGACTGGATCCTGCAAGAGATCCATCACCTGATCGATCAGCTCCAGAAGCTGGCGATAGTTGTCTTTATAAAGGACAGCGTCAATATTGCCGGATTTGTGGGCGACAACTGCTATCTGATTGATGTTATTGCCGATCCGCTGCATCTGCCGGATGACAGCAATCATCTCTTCACTTGGTGCAGGTTTCAGCCATACACCCTCGATCAGTCCTCTGAGGTAGGCATCTTTGGAGATCTTGGCTTTGGCTGTATATTCATCAAAAGCTTTGAATTCCTCCTCAGTAACACGGGTACAGATTCGCCGGTAACGGGATCGTTTCTCAGCTGTTTTCACGGTTGATCTGAAGCAGACACATTGCCGTGACTCCGGCAGCTATCCCGCAAATAAAAGCAACATATATTTTGATAAGTGTCAGCATATTTTCCTTTCTGGGTCTTAGGGATATCCCTAAAAGCTGTATTTGGATATCCAAATACGTTGCTTGCGAAAAATTAACACGCAGTTATTCCTGCCTTTAAGACTGCTTCTCTTCGTTCAGCTTTTTCAAAGCCTGCCGATAGGAATCCAGGCGTTTGAGCAGTTCTTCCGTGTTGTTTTTTACAGTTACAGTTGTCATCTTGCTTCCTCCCTGGCCTTGTGTCTGGCCACTCTTTCTCTCGTTGCCTGTGCAGATGCCAGCTCGAACACCTTCGTTTTTGTGTCGTAGCGGTAAACATTGTCAGACAGCCTGTCTTCCGGGGCAACGGTCATGATGTTGATTTCATGGACCATTCTCTCCAGCTCCCTGTAGTTGGATCCGAGGGAAGTTGGAATTGCTATCACCTCGTGAATACTTGAAGGAAGAACGAAGTAACTGCCATGAAGCTGCTCACCGACCTGATCCATTACTCCGGGATAGAAGAGGGCAGAAGCCCCGTTAATGCCGCTGTGATTTGTGACGACGACCATCTGCGGCTGGCTGTGAACATCAATTGAGTCCATATCGATATCTGTCAGTCCGGAGAGAACGTTGATCATAGAATCAACTTTTGCCGGAAGGATATTCGGAGAATTCTGTAAGGAATCTTTGTATAACTGTTCCGGTGTAAGGCCTAAGGAATCCATGATGCTGTTGGTGATAGCAGCACTCGACATTCCTTCCTCGGAGTTATTGACCATAATGTGGAAGGTGATGGCAAGATTCTCAATGGTCTTATGAGGAATCTGTTCCAGCATCTCCTTGTTTCCTTCAACACCGCAGACACGGATAAAGAGATTCTTTTTCATCGTTTCGTAGCTGTTGAAGAGGGAGGTGTCATATACCGGGCTTTCCGTCATGGAGATCTCTGCCATCCTGGCACCGATTGCTGCCAACGGGACACCTCTTTCGTAAGCGGCAAACATCTCGTCAAGATTGATCGCCGGAACTGTCGTCTGGTCCTTGAGACGAACCGTCATGGCAGTGTATACGATTCCGTTCTTAGCTACAGGGTAGAGGTCGATCTCTGCTTGCTGGTAAGTTTCCGGCATGAAGCTCCTTACGTTTTCAATAGCCCAGCGAGAAAACTGTCCTTTATTCATTTCGGGCATTTCAGAGTACCTCCTGACTCTGTTTGATCTGTGCTGAAAACTTTGTTCCGATAATGTTTACAGCACTCAGAGAGTATTCATTATTCTGATATTTTGTACTGGCGATTTTTTCTGCTTCTTCTTTAGAAGAGGCTTCTACATCGAGATTGATCCGTGCAGTCTCGGTGATTTCTACCAAATATTTGTCCATATATTACTTCCTTTCCTTACATCGAGTAATTGTTCGTTTATGTCGTTGTAGTATGACAGATTCTGATCTACTACCTGATAAGGCTCTTTCATAAGCCTCCTCAGGTTTACAGCTGCATCAACTCCCGCCTGATCAGTGTCGAAATGCAAGTATAAATTCTTTGTTTTAGGACACTGCTCAAGGTAATTGATCAAGGCAACAGGGATATCTTCTTTCCCGCTTACACCGCCAAGAGACAAGTATCCTTGTTTCTCCCATGGAATATCCTTCATGATCTGCATGGAGATATAGGAAAGAAGATCAATTGCGCCTTCAAAAAGATGAAGATTTTCGCTTTCCGGATTTCCTAAGCGGAAACTGTAGGCTTTGGAACTGCCTGCAGCTTCCATCTTGTTTCCGTTATAAATGCTTCGCTTGAAGGCATAGGCCGGTACTTTCCGTTCAGTGAGACCCATGAAAACAGCGTTATGGGATCCTGCTTCTTCATAGATCAGTCCTTTTTTCA
>CACZQE010000431.1 GCA_902783205.1 uncultured Lachnospiraceae bacterium
ATGTCATCTGTTAAAAAGCTGCGGCAGGATCTTTTTTCCTGTATGGAGGAAAAGCTTAACCGGAGCAAAGACCGTCCTGATTCCGGTGACTATATAGAGGACGAAGCCGGTCCTTCCCCGGCAGGTCACTGCCGGGAGGATGAGGGTATTTCTTCAGAAATAAACAGCCCTCTGAAAGTGGCCTGTATTATTGAAAGGAAAACATTTGACAGAATAATGGAAAGCTCCTCTTATGACGAAGTCTGCCTTATGAGCGGCTTTTTCAATGAAGATGAGCTTGTTTCCATGCTTTCCCGGTGCAGGGAAAAAGGGATCAGCTGCTCCCTTTCCCTTCCGGCAATCCTGAGGGAAGAACCGGAATACTTTGATGAAAAACAACTGGCCGGCCTGTGTTCCCTTGAAGGATGGAGCCGGATTTATGTTCATACACTGGGACAGGCACAGCTTTTAAAGGAAATGTGTCCTGATACGGTTATTGCAGCAGGGACCGGCCTTTATCAGTGGAATACACAGGCAGTCCATGCCCTGGCAGATCTTTTCCCGTCCATGAGATCCAGAGTCCTTCCCCTTGAACTTTCCCGGGAAGAACTTCTGGCCCAGATCAGGGCGGAAGAAAAGCCTGTAATGGAAAGGGAACTGTTTGTATCCGGCTATTTTCCCGTCATGGTTTCCGCTCAGTGTGTGTTTAAATCCACCGGAAAATGCAGAGGAGATAATCCTGTCATGAAACTGACCGGACAGGATGGCGAAAGGATGACAGTGACAGCACACTGCAAACTGTGCTATAATCAGGTCTGGTCCGAAAGGCCAAGACATCTGGGGCAGGAAGACCTGAAAGAAATAAGCCCCTATATCAGCAGATATCATTATCTGCCGGCGGGAGACATACCGGAAGAAGGCCGGGAGCTCTCCCGCAGAAAGACATCAGGACAGGAGGATGCCTACTGGAATTGCGGCGTCCTGTAGGAGCGTTATTTATGGTAAATCTGATTTCAACAGGATCAAACTATATATTTGTTATCATGTGCGTCATCTACGCCATTTCCTGTTTTTCGGTTTTTCTGCCCTCATCGGAAGACAGGCAGATCCGACGTATGGACAGGCAGGAGTTTTTCATGTTCTTCTTCCATTTTGTCTGTTATGTCGTTCTTTTCTGCCAGACTCTGGATGTGACGGTTATATTTCTGTATGTTGCGCAGGCGGCTTTTTTCAAGGTGCTGATCTTTATATACCAGCATCTGTACCCGGATTGTTCAAGGATCATGATGAACCATACCTGCTTTCTTTTGCTGATCGGATTCGTCATGCTTACCAGGCTTTCCATGAATTTTGCGGTCAAACAGTTCCTGATCGCAGGTTTTTCCAGCCTGATCGTTCTTGTGGTTCCGGCCTTTGTGGAGAAGGCATACTGGCTTAAGAAGCTCAGATGGGTCTACGGTCTGCTGGGTCTTGCCTTTCTGTCGACGGTTTTTGTGGTTGGAACCACCTTAAACGGATCCACCAACTGGATCAATATAGGCGGAATCGCATTTCAGCCTTCGGAGTTTGTCAAGATCAGTTATGTATTCTTTATAGCGGCTATGCTTGGCAGGCGGCCCGATTTTAAGCGTATGTTCCTGACGGCCGCTTTCTGCGCCTGCCATGTAATGGTTCTGATTCTGGAGAAGGATCTGGGAGGAGCCCTTTTATATTTTGGAGTTTTTGTTTTTATGAGCTATGTTGCCACTGGCCGCCTGGTCTACCTCTTCGGCGGACTGGGGATGGGGGCTCTGGCGGGACGGATCGCTTTCATGCTCTTTTCGCATGTGAAGGTCAGGTTCCGCGCATGGGCTGATCCCTGGTCGGATATAACCGGCAACGGCTATCAGATTACCCAGTCTCTGTTTGCCATCGGAACCGGCAGCTGGTTCGGCCTGGGACTGACCCAGGGAAGGCCCGGAGATATTCCTGTTGTGGAGAGTGACTTTATCTTTTCCGCTATCACGGAAGAGTTCGGCGTCCTTTTTTCCATCTGTCTGATTTTAATTTATCTTGGCGTTTTTGTACATTTTCTGAAGATAGCCATGGATGTGACAGACCGCTTTTACAAGCTTCTGGGATTCGGCTTTTCCATCTCGTTTATCCTCCAGGTATTCCTTACCATCGGAGGCGTAACAAAGTTTATCCCTTCCACGGGTGTGACCCTGCCCCTGATCAGTTACGGCGGCAGTTCGGTTGCAAGTACTCTGATAATATTTGCCATCATGCAGGGTATTTTTATGATTGCCTATGTCGATGAAGACGGTACGGAAATCGATGAGGATGAAGAATCCACGGGAGAAGAAGTTACAGGAGGCAGCGATGAGTTTCAGGCACCTATTTACACCGATCGCAGGTAAAAAGATGAAGACAAACAGGAACATGCTCCATGTCAGCGGGCTGATCCTTTGTCTTTTTACGGCCATGATTGCCTACCTTGTACATTTCACGGCCACTGACGCACCTTCGGTCATCACAAGTCCTTACAATAAAAGAACATCTCAGATGGCCAGCCAGTCCAGAAGAGGAAGCATCATCAGCATGGACGGAGAGGTTCTTGCCAGAACGGAAATTGATGACGAAGGCAATGAAATCCGTCTCTACCCCTTTGATGAAATGTGTGCGCATGTGGTAGGATATAATACACACGGAAAGTCCGGACTGGAATCAACTTACAACTTTGAACTTCTGGCTTCCCACCAGAAGCTGAAAGAGCAGCTGGATAAGAACATCCGGGGAGAGAAGAAACTGGGTGACGATCTTTATATTACCATCGACACCAGGCTCCAGGAAGCGGCTTATGATGCCCTTTCCGGAAACAGAGGCGCCATAGTGGCAATTGACCCCAAGACAGGCGCCATCAAAGCCATGGTCTCCATGCCGGATTATAATCCCAACTATATTGACGACATTTGGGAGACTATCAACTCGGATTCGGAGAACAGCGTCCTGATCAACAGGGTAACCCAGGGACTGTATCCGCCGGGATCAACTTATAAAACTGTCACGGCACTGGGCTATATGAAGGACCACCGCAACAATTACGGTAAGTTTTCATATGACTGCACCGGCGAGACAATTGTCAACAGTGTAAAGATCCACTGTTACCACGGAGAGGAGCACGGCACTGTAAATCTTGAAGACGCCTATGCAAAGTCATGCAATACAGCCTTTGTTACACTGGGATCAAAGCTGAGTCTGGGCAGATTTGTCAGACTCAATGAAGATCTCATGTTCAATGATGACATAGATTTTGAACTGCCTGTTTCAAAGAGCAGGTTCAGGCTAAAGAGTAATTCCGAGAAAAGCCAGGTTCCCCAGACAGTGATCGGTCAGGGGGACACCCTTATGACACCTTTCCACAATGCCCTTATCATGTGTGCTGTGGCAAATGACGGCGTACTCATGAGACCTCACCTGATGAACTCCATCAGGAGTGCGGACGGACATATCGTAAAGCAGTATAAGGAGAAGGAGGCCGGCAGGCTCATGTCCGATGAAATGGCCGGTAATCTTCAGAAAATGATGCGCAAAGTCGTAACTGACGGAACCGGACACGCCCTGAATACGGATGAATACAGTGTGGCCGGGAAAACAGGCACGGCTGAGACGGGTTCCGGTGAATCTCACGCATGGTTCGTGGGTTATTCCAATGTGAAAGATCCGGATCTGGTTGTCTGTGTTATTGTGGAGAACGGAGGAACGGGCAGCAAGGTAGCTGCGCCAAAGGCAAAAGAAGTATTTGATACTTATTACGAGGAAGTGAAATAATATGGTAAAAGCCATAAGCTGCGGCGGTGTTGTAATACATCGCGGAAAAATTCTTCTCCTTTATAAAAACTATAAAAACAGATATGACGGATGGGTACTCCCCAAAGGGACCGTGGAGTCCGGCGAGGAGTACCAGGAAACCGCCCTGAGAGAGGTGAAGGAGGAGACAGGAGTAGAGGGAAGGATCATGAGCTATGTGGGTGAAAGCCACTACAGCTTCAAGACCATCCATAATACTGTAGAAAAAAGGGTTATCTGGTATCTTATGATGGCAGACAGCTACTATTCCCGGCCTCAGAAGGAAGAGTATTTTACGGATTCCGGATACTACAAATACCATGAGGCATGGCATCTGCTCCGCTTTCCCAACGAAAGACAGATTCTTGAGGATGCCTACAAGGAGTATCAGCGCCTGAAAAAAGAGGGGCTCTGGGTACCGCGTCAGTTCTGACCGGCATCGGATCATCTTTGGTTTGACAGGATCTCCGATGCATGTTAGAATTTATTCGATTTCGCCGACTTGTCGGAACTGGCAGACGAGACAGACTCAAAATCTGTTGTGGGTAACCACGTGTGGGTTCGATTCCCACAGTCGGCATTATGTAAAAAAAGGAAACCGCACAGATTCTCATACAGAATGAGACTGGCGGTTTTTCTTGTTTTCCGGCTTTTATTTGTGATATTACCACCATTTGAAAGGAGATGATATATATGGATATGCACATGAATTTCTACCGGAAACTTCCTATTCCGCAGGAATTAAAAAAACAGTTCCCTGCTGATGAACGGATCCTGAAGATCAAAGAGGAAAGGGACCCGCTTATAAGGTCTGTTTTTGAGGGAAAATCCGACCTCTTCCTGCTGATTATAGGACCCTGCTCTGCAGATAATGAAGATTCGGTGCTGGATTATGTCTCAAGACTTTCCAATGTGCAGGAGAAGGTCAAAGATAAAATCCTGATTATTCCCCGGATTTATACTAATAAGCCAAGGACTACCGGAGGAGGTTATAAAGGTCTTGTACACCAGCCGGATCCTGAGAAGAAGCCGGATTTGCTGCATGGACTTATTGCCATGAGAAAGCTTCATCAGAGAGCGATCCTGGAGAGCGGTCTTACATGCGCGGATGAGATGCTCTATCCCGAAAATCTCCGTTATATTTCAGATCTCCTTTCTTATATGGCGGTAGGAGCAAGATCTGTGGAAGACCAGCAGCACCGGCTGACTTCCAGTGGATCCGGCATACCTACGGGAATGAAAAACCCGACCGGCGGTGATATGATCATCATGATGAATGCCATCAGCGCAGCCCAGGGCCAGCACTCGTTTATTTACAGAGGCTGGGAGGTACAGACTCTCGGGAATCCTTACGCACATGCTATTTTGAGGGGATATGTGGACAGCCATGGTCTTTCTCATCCCAATTATCATTATGAGGATCTGAGAATGCTCTGTGATCTTTATTATGAGTCACATTTCCAAAATCCGGCTGTGATCATTGATACCAATCATGCCAACTCCGGAAAACAGTTCCGGGAACAGAGCAGGATCGCAAACGAAGTTCTCCATGCCTGCAGGCACAGTGATGATATCAAAAAGCTGGTCAAAGGACTGATGATAGAAAGCTACATTGAAGAGGGCAGCCAGCCGATCGGAGGAGGCTGCTACGGTAAGTCCATCACGGATCCCTGTCTGGGCTGGGAGGATTCAGAGAAACTGATCTACAGGATCGCGGAGCAGTTATAGTTATGAAAAGCCCTTTGACAACTCTGTGTTATATAGAAAAAGACCGGTCTTATCTGATGATGCACCGGGTTTCAAAAGATCATGATATCAATAAAGACAAATGGATCGGTGTAGGCGGTCATTTTGAAGACGGAGAAAGTCCGGACGACTGCCTGATCCGGGAGGTCAGAGAGGAGACAGGCCTGACTCTTACTTCTTACCGTTTCTGCGGCCTGGTGACCTTTATATCCGACCGATGGCCGACAGAATATATGTGTCTTTATCATGCGGACGGTTTCACCGGCAGTCTGAAGGAGGATTGTGAAGAAGGAGTCCTTACCTGGGTTCCAGTTTCAGAGATTGACAGTTTAAAACTGTGGGAAGGTGACAGGATATTTCTCCGTCTTATGAGGGAGAGCAGATCTTTTTTCTCACTCAAGCTTGTCTATCAGGGAGATCTTCTGACCCGGGCAGTGCTTAACGGTATAAATATTGACCTTTGACTAAATGACCATATGCGGTATAATAGTAATAACCTGTTAACTAATCATTTTTAAGATAAGGAGAATATAAAATGAGTTTTACTGATGCTGTAAAAAGTGTTTTTTCCAATTATGCGACCTTCAGCGGCCGTGCAAGACGGAGCGAATACTGGTATTTTGTTCTTTTTAATTTAATAATAAGCCTTGTATTAAGTCTTCTCGGAAATAAGTTTTCCTTCTTCACTTTCATCAGCGGCATTTACAGCCTTGCTATCATTGTTCCTTCTCTGGCTGTTGCTGTACGTCGTCTGCATGATACTGGCAGGAGCGGATGGTTTTTCTTCCTGTCTTTCATCCCTCTTGCAAACTTATATTTGCTGTATCTTCTGTGTGTCGACAGTGAGCCCGGAGACAATGAGTACGGTCCCAATCCCAAAGACACTGTGATTATGTAGTTTTACCAACTTTTATTAATTAGTCTGTTTTATTTTTATAAAAATGTGCTATAATATTAATGGAATTTATGGCCATTTGTTTATAGCCGGGACAAAGGAGTGAAAGGATTATGGTATTAACTGAGAACCTTAAGAAGATTTTGCTTGCAGGTATCGGAACAATTGCTACGACAGCTGAAAAGTCAAAAGAGATTCTTGATGATATGGTAAAAAAGGGTGAGTTAACGGTAGAGCAGGGCAAGATCCTCAACAGCGAGCTTTCCCAGAACATCAAAGACACTATCAAGAATCGTTCAATCAAGATCCCCAAATCAGCAGAGGGATTCAAAGATCTGATCCGTTCTTTAACACCGGACCAGCTTAAGGAACTGAAGAGATCCATCGAGAAAGCTGATGCGGAAGTTGAAGCGGATGTGGAAGCAAAAGTTGATGAAGTCGTAAGCGAGGTTGAGGAAACAGTTTCTGAGATCGTTGAGGATGAAGAAGCTTAGAACAAAGTATTAATAACTCAGCGGCATGAAGCAATTCATACCGCTGGGTTTTTTTTATCTGTATTCAATCCTTTATTCTAATACATTCAGCAGGGTGAAGATATGAGCGAGAATATGAGCGAGAGTCAAAAAAACAATCAAACTGTAAAGAATCCCGGATATCGGGGAAGATTCCGGGAAATCATGCATGTGCTGCGCAAATCCAAGCTTACCAGCGGTATGACACCCGAAAAGTTCCGGGGGATACTGGAAGAACTCGGCCCGACTTACATTAAGATCGGACAGATTATGTCTGCCCGTTCGGACATTTTACCCAGGGAGTATTGCGAGGAGCTTACCAAACTCCGGTCCAGTGTGGCTCCCATGCCATTTTCCCAGGTGGAAGACGTAATCAATGACAGTCTCGGCTTTTCCTGGAAGGAAGAGTTTTCACATATAGAGAAAGAACCTCTTGGATCCGCATCCATCGCGCAGGTTCACAAAGCGACCCTGAAAAACGGTGACCAGGTTGTAATAAAGGTACAGCGCAAGGGAATCTATCAGACCATGTCCAGGGATATCGGTCTTCTTCATAAGGCAGTGGGACTGCTGCCGCCCATAAAGATCAAGGAGATGATCGATTTTGATATGATCCTTGATGAACTCTGGATGGTAACACAGGAAGAGATGAATTTCCTTATGGAAGCCGGCAATATGGAAGAGTTTGCCCGGCTCAACAAGGATATCCGTTATATCAATACACCCACTCTTTACCGGGAATACACGTCGCCGCACATAATCGTCATGAAATATGTTGACGGCATTGACATAGATAAAAAAGAGGAACTTCTGGCAGCCGGTTATGATGTTCATGAGATTGCCGCCAAATATGTGGATAATTTCATCAAGCAGGTTATGGAGGACGGATTCTTTCACGCCGATCCCCATCCCGGAAATGTAAAGGTAAGTGACGGCCGCATTATCTGGATGGACATGGGTATGATGGGCCGCCTGACTGAGAGGGACCGGGAAAATGTAGCCAAAGGAATCCGGGGCGTTGCCTTACAGGATATCAGTCTGATCCAGGAGGCCGTACTGGCGCTGGGCGTCTATAAGTCCAGACCTGACCAGAGCCGCCTTTACGAAGACCTGCAGGGCATCATGGATAAATACGGCGGACTTGATTTCGGCAGTCTTGATATCATTGATATGACAGAGGATCTGATGGAGGTTATGCAGGATAACCATATAATCATGCCTCACGGCTTTACCTTGCTTATAAGGGCTCTGACCCATGTGCAGGGAGTGCTCCTCGAGCTGGATCCCTCCATCAACATGATCGAGATCGCCTCTTCACGCCTGAAACAGGATATGTTATCACCCGGCAATATCAAAAAGGAACTGAAAACAACTTCCAGAACTCTCTACAGGTCTGCCATCAAAGCCATTGAACTGCCGGGCATAGCCAGCGATTTCCTTAAAGGATCCATGAAGGGGCAGACCAAAGTAAATCTGGAGCTGCATGCTGCAGAACATCTGGAACAGCTTTTGCGAAAACTGGTTCAGAATATCGTTCTGGGCCTGTGGGTCACGGCTCTTTTAGTCAGTTCCAGCATTATCTGTGTTACCGATATGAGACCGAAAGTACTGGGAATCCCTGCTCTTGGTTTCTTTGGTTACCTCTTTGCGTTTATCATTGTATTCTACGTTCTGGCCCGACATATTCTAACAAAATAATCGACAAAAACAAGGGATAAAGCGTATAATAAAGACATAGAATCCGGCTCTCCGGCAAGACCCGGCGAACGGCTGGTTTTATAGAAAAAACATACAAAGGAGCAGGCAATGAAAAGATGTCATTATTGTGGATGGGAAGGAGACGACGCGGATCTTTTCTGTCTGAATTGCGGTAATAAGCTTGACACATTTGCGGAGAGTGATATGGGGGAACCCGCGGACGAATGGGGATATGATGACAGACCCAGGAGAAACCGCTGGCCCATCATAGCAGGTCTGATCGCCGTGATCATACTTCTGGTGACAGGTACCGGATATATGATCCACACAACGAGAAAAGAGAAGAAGATAGAGAAACAGATTGAAGGCTATTATAATACCATCAAGAAGATTCACGACCGGCAGGTATCGGATTACCTGGAAGAGGCAACGGATGTTGAAGCCAGCGATAAATTCCTGGACCAGGCTAATGAGATCCGGGACAATGATAATCTGACCGGGGAAAAGAAAGCTTCTACCCTGAAAGATCTTTGTGAAGAAGTGGAGAAGAATGACGAGTCCCTTCGAAAACAGCAGGAAGAGGAACTGGACAAAGGCTTCAGCCGCCTTCAGGGTGCTTCCTTTGACAAGTTCAATCCTAAAAAGCACGGATATATCAAGGAGTATCTGGTTGAGGGGGAAGAGCAGAAGATCAATCAGTTTGAAAGTGATTATGCTTCTGATATTGAGGGATTCCATTACAGAAAAGCCAGGGATATCCTGACTGATTATGAAAACCTTGACAAGCAGATCATGGATGACAGTGATACAGGCAATAAGAACAGATACTCTGCTAATACACTCCTTCTTGAAGATGAGTTTATTCCGGAGACTCTGGATTTCCTTGTGGACGGGGATACTTACGGAGACAGGCTTGATAACTCACATTTCACGGTCTTTGAGCAGATCGGCGAAAAAGGCGAGAAGCATTATCTCAAGAGCGAGGTTATCTCAGCCCAGCAGCAGAGTAACGGGATGGTACTTTACCAGATCCACTTCCAGACAAGGGATGACAGTGATTACGATACGGGCAGAGGTTACCGGGTTCATGTCAGAAACGCAAAAGGGACCCGCGGATTCGATGCGGAGGAGAAGGTTATTCCCAAAGCTAAGGTAAAAGATGCCGTTGAAGAGGAACTTAAGAAGTTCATCAGCGCATTTAACCATGACTGTGCTAAGGATTATAAAACATTTGACCAGCTGAGAAACTGCCTGGAAAGCGGATCACAGGCTTACGATGATTTCAAGGATCAGCCGTCAAAGCCCAATATTCTCGGTGAAGGAATCACCGGTATCGAGGATGGAACTACTTCCATGGAGATTGCCAAGGACGGTGAGTCGGTAAAAGTGAGTCTGACTTTCGACTTTGAACTGGGAATCCGGGTTGCCTACGGTGACATGAAGGATAAAGAAAAGTCCTATGTCCGTAAAGGCAGCCGCCGGAACTTTGACGTGCTGGATCTTAATAAAAAGACTTATGCAGTCAACGAGAATTATGATGCATCACTTCTGAAAAATGCCGTATTTCTTTCAAGAGAGACCCGGACTGAAAAAGATGTATTCAGGTTCCGGATTGTTGATAATAAGAAGGTCGGCCCCATTTTTGAACACAGTAATGATAATTCCGTGGTTGCTTCAGTCATAGAAATGGGATTTGACACAGAACATTCCAAATTGCTCAGCGGCTCTGAGAAACAGGAAATCTATGATTATTACTTCCCGCCTGAACCTGAGGATGATGAAGACTACTCCGATGATGAATATGATGATGAGTACGAAGGAGATGTCTCATATGATGACGATGAGGACTGGGAAGATGAAGACGAGGAATGGTGACGGGGATGAGCAGAAGATGTTACGGCTGCATGAATATAATCCGCGATGATGAGGAATTCTGTCCTTATTGTGGATTTCATATTAAAAAATATCTGTATGATATAAAAAAAGAATGTCCGCAGGCTCTGCTTCCCGGCACCAGAATCGGAAGCAGATACCTGATCGGCGTCCATCTGGGCCATGGTGGATTCGGCATCACTTATATGGGATACGACCAGTGGGAAAACCGTAAGGTGGCTGTCAAAGAGTATTTCCCCACAGACATTGCTGCCAGACGGTCTTTCACAGACGGAAGTCCTCCCGCCGAGGGCGGATCTGTCCTGATAAGTACCAGACAGGATGTCTTTCAGAACGGACTGGCAAGATTTGAGGAGGAGGCAAAAAGCCTCCTTCTTCTGAATTCGATAGAAGGAATCGTATCCGTCCATGATTTTGTAAGGGCAAACAACACAGGCTATATCGTAATGGAGTATCTGCCGGGAAAATCTCTGCTGCAGATCCTTAACGAGCGGTACGCGCCTATGGATCAGAAAGAAGTGCTGACCCTGATGAATCCTGTCATGGATTCTCTGATTCAGTTACATGCTCAGAACATGATTCACAGAGATATCAGCCCTGACAATCTGATCATGGATGAAAAGGGCAGACTTGTTCTGATCGACTTCGGCGCAGCCAAGGATGTCGATGTGTTCGGACATACTGTATCCGTTACTTTAAAACACAGCTACGCCCCGATTGAACAGTATTCTTCCCACGGGAAGCAGGGACCCTGGACTGATGTATATGCTTTTTGTTCTACTCTTTACTATATGTTGACAGGCGTAAAGGTCCAGCAGTCCACAAATCGTGTGGCACGTGATGAAGTGCGGACCCTTGAAGAGATGAGAGCAAATGTAAGCGGCTCTTTCTCGAGAGCGATTGCCAGAGGTCTGGCCATCAAGCCGGCCGACCGTTTTCAGAATGTAAAGGCTCTTAAAAATGCTCTGAATGCCCCGGATGTGCCATCGTCTTCTTCCGGCGGAGGGGCCGGACAGGTTATATGGACCGGCGGTTCGGGCAGCGGTTCCGGCGGGGCAGTCATCAGCCGCGGTGGAGTATCCGGCGGTGGCGGCGGAGGAGTAAGCAGCCATGGCGGAAACAGAGGCGGCTCCGGTAAAGGCGGCAAAAAGAAAAAGAAGGACAGAAAAAAGAAGTCCGGCATAGGTCTGGAGGCTTTTGTGATCGGACTGGTTCTGGTCGCGGTAGTTCTGGCCTGCGTGGCCGCATATATCATCTTTACCAGAGATACCGGCCCTTCCCAGGGGACTGATTTTGACGGCGGCACTTATGTCACTATCAAATCAAAATCGCTGAATGATGATATTCCCATTTATACTGAACCCGGCGGCTCCAATATACTGAAATACCGTCTGTCCGAGGCCATACGGGTCCATGTGACAGGACGCAGCGAGACAGGCGGCAAGACTTACTATCAGATTGAATTCTGCGGCTTGAGCGGCTGGGTCCGCAATGACATGCTGAAGAAACTCAGTGATGATGATACTTATTTTCAGCTGAATACCTGTCCGGCTGACAACATGGTCTTTTTCAATGAAGAAAGACAATACAATGAAAATATGCAGCCGTTTTCCCTCTACAGCGATCCCGACCCGGATACAGGTTTCTATACGGATATTGATTATGGGGATACTCTGCAGATCACAGAGATTGAAAACGGCTTCGGAAAGACTTCTTATGCAGGCTATGAGGAATGCTGGGTCAACATGGCGCAGGTAAATTACTATGAAAGTGATTACTGGAAAGTGGAGATCGGACAGCAGAAAGGAACTGATGACATCCATGTCAGAAAAACACCTTCCTCCACCGCGGAAGAGGTCACTGTCATAGCCGAAGGAACTGTAGTAAGAATCAGTGATTTCAGTGACGGATGGGGTTATGCTCCTGAATATGGCGGCTGGGTCAATCTCAGATATATGACACCCTGCACGGAAGAGGGATAGACATGTTTGATTTTTTTCGAAGAAAAAAGAAAATTCCCGATTCTCCAAGTCAACCTGTCTCCCGCCCGGCTCCGGCCGAGGGCGGATTACGGGGTGTGATTCACTGCCTGAAAGGCCAGGTGGATCCTGCCCGGATAAAGGTTGACTACGAATCGGAAAATCAGCTTTACATTGTTACAGATCTCTCTGATACAGGACTTTACCTGGACAACGGAGTCAGACTTCCAAAGGACCATCCCGTATATCTGCAGGAAGGTACCATCCTGTTCATTGGGAGCAGGCAGAATGCATGTATGCTTGGGTCAGCCGGCGGTTTTTCAGCTATCGGACCCCATCTTCCTCCAGGTACCATTCTTCGCAAGAATTACTATTTGAGCAGGGAACTGGCTTCCGGGAAAGACAGCACAGTCTATCAGGCTGTCTCTGTCCTGGACCGGACTGATATGGAGGTTCATTGTCTGAACAGGGAAGAGTTCCCCTTTTCCCTTAAAGGGGGATTTGAAGATCCGGGAATGGTTCCCCTCAGAGAGACCTTTGTGGAAAATAACCTTTCTTTCTATGTGCTTTCCGCCCTCAGGGGGCAGACACTGGAAAAGGTTCTTGAAAAATCAGGGAAAATGGTTCCGGAAGAAGCCATGGCCATTCTTTTTTCCGTCATGGATACTCTGGACAGACTGCACGGACAGGGACATTTTCTTCTGAATCTTGACCCTTCAAAAATCTTTCTGAAGGATACGGGAGAGGTCCTGATTGCAGGTCCCGGTCTTTCCCATCAGGCAGTCTCCACGGATCCGGGTATCTGCAGAGACCTGCTTGACAGGACATATTGCGCGCCGGAACTTCTGACCGGCCGTCCACTTCAGAATCCCGCAGCCTGTGATGTATACAGTGTCAGTGTGATTCTGTATGAAATGATTACCGGATCCCCGCCCCCGGATGTGACAGTACGTCATAAAAAGAAGACAAGAACACCCTACAGTGCCAATTCCGATATTTATGAAGACCAGAGCAATGTTATTATGAACGGCATCCATCTGGATGAAAAAAAGCGGATCGCAACAGCACAGGAACTGAAAATGCAGCTTACCAGCATAATGCAGATTCCCCGTGTGGACTGAAAAAGATGGAGAATGAACAAATATGAAAGCTACAACTGAGAACAGAACTGTGTCATATGGAAAAGGCAGTCCTTCACCCGGCGGAACAGGGAGACTTGGCATAATCCTGGTGAGCAGACAGGAAGGACTGCGCGAAATCGATCTGTCCCAGTTCAAATCCGAATATATACGCATCGGCAGGAGCGCCACAGACAACGAGGTTCCTCTGAATTCGCCCATTATCTCTTCCCGTCACGGGTGTTTTGCCAGAAAAGACGGCAGACTTTACTATGCGGACCTTGGATCGACCAACGGCAGTTATTACATGAATAACGGCGAGTATTTCAAACTCAAGAGTAATGAATTCATCGGTCCTCTTCAGGACGGTATGGTCTTTTTGCTGGGTTCTGTCTCCAACACTGCCAAAGGCGGCAGTGATTCTGTCCTGATGATCATAAAGGAGATGGAGAAAGATACCCGTTTTACCCAGTTCCAGCTGGTCAATCAGACTTACAGGGTAGGCCGTGCTCCTGATTGTGATATTGTGCTCAAGCATCCGGCTATTTCCAGGCTGCATGCCGTAATCTACCGTCAGCCTGACGGAAGGTATGCCATCCAGGACAATCACAGCAGAAACGGTGTATTTATTAACGGCGTAAAAATAGAGTCCGCCGTTTACCTTGCGGATAAAGACATCATTCAGATCGCAGGCCGTATACTGATCTATATAGGCGGCATGCTGATCTGCCAGGCCCATACATCCGGTATAGAAGTGAATATGAGCCACCTTTTCAAAAAGGTCAATCATGGCAAAAAGGTGATCTTATCCAACGTGAATGCCCAGATCAACGGCAATGAATTTATTGC
>CACZQE010000432.1 GCA_902783205.1 uncultured Lachnospiraceae bacterium
AATCAGGTTCTCGTCCCCTTTCGGGGGAGTCTATTTCTTATCCTGTTTGAAACTGAAGCATGGAATACTGAAGATCGTTCTCGTCCCCTTTCGGGGGAGTCTATTTCTTATCGAACAGGGAACAGCCAATCATCGGAATGGCGCAGGAGTTCTCGTCCCCTTTCGGGGGAGTCTATTTCTTATCAAAAAATCAATGTTGACAATGGAAAAACTCATTCGGTTCTCGTCCCCTTTCGGGGGAGTCTATTTCTTATCTTTGTAACGCTGGGAGCCGGAAACTTTCTATCCGTTCTATTGTTCTCGTCCCCTTTCGGGGGAGTCTATTTCTTATCCTTGTATTTTACATCTATGATGAAAAAACCGATATAGTATGTTCTCGTCCCCTTTCGGGGGAGTCTATTTCTTATCCCCTGTCCCCGGAAAGCCGCATAAATGCTGGCTCTCCGGGGCAGTTTGCGGCTGAAAAGAAAAACGGCCGCTTTTTTGAAGCATTTTTTGTTTTCCGCCGCAGGGCGCATTTACCACATAAATATTTGCGCATCGCTCACAGATATTTTGTCACGCAGCAGGCACCCATTTGCATCAGTTTTCCATTGTACTTTGTGCATTTCAGGATGTGCGGAGAAACTCCTTTTCGCACATCGCTGCGATGTCCGTGCTGCTGCCTGGCACGGTTATTCAAGGTTGTATTGATGATTCTGGAGACCTGGTCCACTGCGTCTGTTCCGCTGAGAATACCATAGGTCACTGTCTTGGATGCATAACCTGTGCCTCCTCCAAGGAAGAAGGTCGTTGTATTTCCACCCGTTTTTGGTGCATCGCTGAACTTGTTGGCAAATGTAGTCAGGTAGTTCGTGTTAAAGGATCTGATTGCCCCGAGAATATCCGAAACAGTATACTGGCATATTCTCGTATCAATGGTGATCGGAATGCGGATCGTAACCCCGGGTTTAATGGCTTCCCGCAGAACGTTCAGGGATTTCTGCACCCCAAGTGTATTGAGATCTATTTTCTCACAGATGCACATGTCGTCCCAGGTCAGTTCTTCGCTGTCGCCTACGAGTAATCCCCGCAGTATGTCATTTTTCTGATCCCGCAGATTCTTATAAGCCGGTTCGTTGTCTTTCGGAGCAAAGAGTTCCCGGTGCATTGAAGCCACATCTATGTCCGAATCCTCATTTTTCAAAAACTTATCCCTGCGCAGGGGACGGCTTTCATTTTCCTGAACTCGTCTCCGGATCCTGTCCGCCATCTCTGCGGACTGCTCACGATCCTTCAGATAATATTCCGTTTCCAGAGCTGTCCGGAGCATCCCTTTAAAACCGGATCCGGGGACAAAAGGCATACCCCGCTCATTCCGAACAAAGAGATTGATATCCTTGACGCTGCGGAAATTCATGTCAGGATCTGCACTACTGACGATTTCATCTGACCATGTGCTGTATTCCCTTTCAGGAATCCGGTTATTTCGCAGGAAGGAAAGAAGGTCACTGCCAGCCTTCCACCGATCTTCTTTACTCTCAGCAAGCAGATATTTTTCAAACACATCTGTAAGGCCCAGGCTTTGGATCCGATCAAAGACCTTGTCCATCTGCAGAATCTCAACCCTTCCTGTTTTTGTGTCATACAGATATTCCTTTTTTCCGGCAGTACGTCCGCATCCGATATAGACAGGCGAAAGCGTCCTGAACTCGATGTAGCCCCTTTTTATAAAATCATCCATATGCCGTTTCCTCTCCGCTCATGCATGACAGCGTGCTTTGCTGTTCTCTCCTTTATCAGATAAATACAGTATATAGAAATCGTTCTCCGCTTAATGACTACGGCACTTCAGAGTATTCCCATCAGCATCGGTTTTCCGTACCGGTAGACGGGGTGTCTGCCCCCGTCGCCGACGTCAAAAATCCCGCCGGAAAACCTTCTGGAAAAAACAGATCCTGCTGCCAGCATATAAAGATCTCTTTTTTTCTGCAGCGAATCCGCATAGGAGAGGGAGCTGACCCAGCCGCTTCTTTTAACCGTCAGAAAGTCCGCGTCGCTGATCACTTCATCCATTTCTTCCTCTGCCGGCAGACTGACGGACAAGGACATGTATTTTGGGGCATTGTGATCCTGCAGCATCGCTGTAAGCACATCTCCCCCCGCAACAGTCAATTCAAATCTCCCAAGGCCGGAAGAACGTTCCCCGCCGATCCCGGAATAGGACAGGGTTTCCAGCAGTTCAGAAAACAAATCGAGGATTTCCTCGTCCTCATATCCGGTACACAGATAAAGCCCGCTCCCTTTCCGGAATCTTTTAACAGCCACTGCATATGGCCGGGTGACTTCATCCCTGGGAACAGTTACCTTCTCCAGCAGACCGGAAAGGCTGAAGCCGTCATGGAATTTTTTTGCCTCCGCTGCTATGTCCAGTTCCCCGCACAGGTAGGTATTCAATTTATCTATTGGGATGTAACGGAGCTTTTTCAAAGCTTTTTTCAGCGCCGAATCGCCTTCCTGCCTTCCCCGGATCTCCATGACCGGTTTAGGCACATACAGAGTTTTTCCGATGAAGGGCAGGCCGTCAGAGAGCAGGAGTTTCCCTGAGGATGTGCTGTCTGTGAGCTTATCCAAAAGGCCGCCGCCCTGTGCGGCGGCTTCTGCGCAAAGCGCCGCGAAAATAGTGTCTGCCATCAGAGTGTCTGCAGAGGTCGTCAGTCCGCCCTCCCCGAAATGGACAGCACCTGTAAAATTCAGTTTGAAGATTTTGTATTTCATGCGATACCTTCCTCTATCACGCAATACCTTTCTTTATCACGCGATACCTTTCTTCAAAACAGCCGCACATTTGCCAAGCAGTTCCTGGTCGCACTCTCCCGTCACGCAGCTCACCTCCAGGTCGGAAAACCCGATCCTGCCGTATCCGCGTGATCCATGTCCGCCTATATAATCATAAGTCAGAAGCTTCATTCCCTCGCCGATCGTCGTGAAATCCTCCAGCATCTCCTCTTCATTGACCACATTGTAGATGAGGTTGAGGTCAAATACGGAGCCCGCGACAGACCTTTCGATCTGTCTGGGGTTTGCCACAGCCGTGAGGCGGTTGATGGTGTTTTCGAACTTCACCTCCGTGGTGGGAAGGCCGATCTCGTCCAGTTCTTTTTTGTTGGTGAGAAACATATCCGAAAACTGCAGCCTGGCAGGGAATGCCATCTGTTTGCTGTCGCCGCCGGATTTCCCGTCCTGCATGTAACCGAACAGGCGGCGCACCCTGTCGACATCATTATTGTGCTGGGGAAGCCTGGCGATGTCCGAGTACTGTTTTGCGAGCAGGGAGCGCATCTTTCCTTTGAGACTGGACCCGGGGATCATCGGCTCGTCTGTCTGAATATCCCGCACCACAGGGGAGTCAATGGCTCCAATGGCTGAGAACCCGGACGCGCCGCCGATATGCATTCCTGTCTTTGAAGTGATCTTCCCGGTAATCATGATTTTAGCCAGCATTATAATACCTCCGCATTATTCTGACACATACGCGGTCCGATCCCGGAACTGCCAGTATGTCCGTGAGAGGGAGACTGTCTGTAAATCCGGGTACCGCATATACATTCCTGAAACTATCTCTATACTTGATCTTAGATACTGTTGCCTGAGATTAAAGCTCCCTGTGCTCTATTCTTTTCCGCCATAATAACGGTGGTATGCGACCAGCGCCTCCATGTATCTGCAGAACAGCAGGAATTTTTCTTTGTTCTCCCCGATCTCTCTGATATGGGCAAAAATGTCCGCGGCCTCGACAAAGTCCTTCACTTTATTGTCACGGCCTGCTTCATAGGCAAAATGGAGGCGGATATACTGGATCCGTCCCTGATCTTCTCTGCTGAGCCTGTCCGCTCTTTCCCTGCGCACTTCATCATACAGGGATGAGATCATGGACAGCAGATTTCTGATTTTCGAGGTCGTGAGGAGCCCCTTTCCGTCCCGGAGACTTTTGATCACCTGCTCAGCTACATCCACGTAGGTATTGGCATCCAATGTTTTGTGGGGCCGGGGAGCCGTCGTCCCGGCATTTCCCTGTCTGCCATAGCCCCGTCCTCCGCCGTAATTTCCCTGCGAAGACCTGGTTCCGCCGGAGTACCCGCTGTTGTTATAACTGCCTGTTCCATATCCTGCCATGATCATTCCTCCCCTCTGGTAAGGTATGCATAAATGTAAATTGCCGTAATAAACTGTTTCCGGTCCTTTTCATTTCTCTGCCACTGATAAAGTTTCTGCCTGAATTCCCCGTAAAGCCTGCTGTAGGCCTCTGCCCGTCGGTCTCCGCTCTTTTTGGCCGGCTCCAGACGGGCAAGAAGGTAGGCGAGACGGGCAAGATTGATTTTTTCCCCGGTATCTCTGAACAGTTCCAGGATGCGGTAAAGAAATGCTTTTCCTCTCTCCGAAGCTTCCCGGGAGAAGGAGAAAAACTGCAGCAAAAGACGGAATTTTTCCCCCAGGACTTCATCTATGAACTCGTCCCAGTGATAAGTGTGGCCTTTCTCAGAGAACAGGGTGACCGCATTTTTGCCCTCCAGTTCCTTGGACGCACTCTCCAGATCTCCGCTTTGCGATGCGATATAGGAGATCGGATATTTTTCATCATACATTCCTATTCCCGCTGAGATCTTCAGCGCTCCGATCGAGAAGGCCTCCAGGCTCCTGTGAAGGTCTACCGCGAATTCTATGATATCCTTCCAGGCACCCACGATAAACAGATCATCGCCGCCTGCATAGATGACCGTTGCGTTGCGGGGGCCGTTTCCCTGCTGCTCGTTCCCGCCTCTCAGACTACTGACGGCGCAGATGTCCCCCTCGCCCTTTTCCAGGCTGTAAGCTCCGTTCTGCAGCAGGCCGCTGACATGCCATTTAAAGAACATGGACAGGGTTCTGGAAAATGTTGCCGACCGGGAAAGAGTCTGGTATTTGCCTGGAAATCCTGAGACAAATGCTGTCCCCAGATTGTCCACATCCGCACGGATCACGCCGAGCCGCGAAATGCCGGTCCCGCTTTTCACCAGTTCCTCCAGCGTCCGTGCGCTGCTGTAATCTGCCACCCAGAGATTTGTAGCGTACTCATAGCCCGTATATAATTCATTCTTTGAATAAGCGCAGATAAAACTGTCGTCCCCCGCGATCATTTTCCTGACTTTCTGCTGATCGGCTGTCTCCATGTAAGTATCCCGCCAGATCGGCATCTGCGCCTCCTGCCCATGGCTTCCCCGAATCACGAAAAACTTTGTTTTGGGATCCATTATTCTGGCAGAGAGGGCGGTCAGTCCGCTGCAGATACTGCACAGGTTTTCTCCTGTCAGCAGGTCGGAGCGATGGCAGATTTTGCACTCCCTGGCTCCATCGCGGACCTGTCCCCGGTTGAGCATCCGGATCTGTCCTGCTGAGTAACGGCGCGATTTCGAACGGGAGACTTTTTGCGATACCGTCCGGAAGAGCTGCCCGTAACTTCCCTCCGGAATATTTTCGAGTTCCCGTGCACTGCAGGGTGTCCCTCCTGTCCCGAGAAAGAGATCAATGCCAAAGGTCTCCTGCAGCCATGCATTGGCACTCTGTGAGAAAGACTCCGCGGCTTCCCTACTCTGCACAGTGTTGGGGAGGAGCAGGTAGGCGTGTCCGCCGCCGGAATAGATCAGGTTCGCACGGGAAAGCCCTTCTGCACGCAGGAGGGTATCGACAAAGTTTTCCATCATGATCTCGAGATAGAAACTCCTGGCACGCAGATTTTTCAGGACGTCATCCGTTCCGAACTGGTGATAAATAAACGACTGGATCCCGGATATATCCATGGAATAAAGGTAAAAAACCTTTTTTTCGTAAAATGTCTTTGCTCCTGTAAAGAGCTCGCTTTTATACACCCGAACCCCCGTCTCTCTCAGCCAGGGAAGAATGCAGTTGGCCAGCGCCGCCGTCAGCTTCATATGGTCAAACAGGGAGACGTCTGTCTGCTGGGACAGATCCGTTGAAGAAGGAATGTAGGTCAGATAAGCTTCAAGCACGCTTAACAGGGAGTTTATATACTCGACATTAATCCTGTTTTCATCCGCCAGTCCCTTCAGAGCCTCCCGGATCTCCCGTTCGATCTTGCCGTAAAATGCACTGTCAAAAGAAAGGGGTTCCTCCGTGGGATAATTGATCCTCCCGTCCTTATCCATTGTCGAAGGAGAATAGTGCATATTGGCATGGTTGCCGTTCAGGATATTGAAAATGCTTCCCAGAGGAACATTTTTATCAAATCCCGAAGAATCCTTTTCGTCCTTCTCTCTCCGGTCCGCAGCCGAGGCGATATTGTCCGCCATATAAGTAATATAAGCCGGCGAGTCGTCCGGTATCCTGCTTCCCTTTAACAGATCTGCATGATGATACAGGACCTGATCCAGAATGTCCCTGTCCGTGAGCCCGATCTCCTCGCGAAGGAAATCATGTCCGCTCCTGCTGTGGTTTCTCCCATCGGAAGAGCGGTACAGAACCTTCCCGATGTCATGCAGCATGGCCCCTATAGCCACCTTGCACTGTAAATCATCCATATGCGGATCCCCCTTTCTGTGTCTGCCGTTTACCACCCTTAATTCTTGTCCATAGTCTTTAGGATCTGTAAAGAATTAATCTTTACAGATCCTTATCTTTAAACCAATGGCTTTAGTACCCAAAGGTATTGCTCATTTATTAAGGCGTTTTCTGTGCCGGAGTTTATGATATACAGACGTTTTCGCGTCTAATCGGCTGCTTATCGGGATTCTGTTTTTTCTGACCGCCGTTTCTTCCCTGTTTTCGAAGAAGATTTTCATCTATGGACACGGCGCCCATCCCGATGCCGGTCTTGATCCCGATCCCGGAGAATTCCCCGAACTTCGCCAGCATCCATGCGACATTAGCCATCTGTTGGGGCCCGTTCACATGGATCTTTAAATCTCCGATAAAGGACGGTATCCTGACCTTTTCTAATGAAAAGCGGACGCTCCGGAGCCGGTAATCAGTGATCTCTGTCAGACTTTCAAATTCCTGCAGCAGCTCATCTGTGAAGATCGAGCTTTCCGTGGAACATGCATCAAACCGCATCATGAGGCTCTGAAAGATCAGCCTGACGGTGGGAAAGATGCAGTATCTGCCGTTTTGCCGAAACGCCATAGGCGTACGTATTCTGATCGGGAGATTCCTGCTGCAGTCTCCCAGATAATATTTCTCAATCAGTTCTTCATAAGCGCATCTTCTGACCGACTTCTCCCTGATCCGGAGTATTTCATTCCTGTGCGTCAGCTCCACCTGGGAATAATCCGCATCCAGTAGAGGCTCGATGACAGCCTTTTCCGCATCCTCTGTGAGAGCATGGACATGCCACAGAATCTCTCCCTCCCCTATCTCCACAAACTGGCTGTAAGGATGGAACCCGCTTTCATGCAGAATACCAGCGTAGCCGGAATCGATCCTTTCCATCATGACGCCCTGCAGCATGGAAGCCATATAAGCTCCATGATGCATATCTTCATTTCCAGTCATTTTAATGATCAGTGATGAAGGCATTTTCTCTCCTTTCGCACTCGCCGGTTTTTCTCATCTCCAACGGCAAGCCCATCTCTTCAGAATCCTTTCCCGACTTTTGACCTTTACATATTATAGCCTGAATCCTCCAGTACTTCTATGAACTGGATGGAAAAATATAAATTCCTGTTTTGGCTAAAATACTGTATAATTTACCTATATTCAATTCCTGTCACAGGAATCGGGAGCCTGGGAGCCTGTTTTTTCCTCATCCCGGGCTCAACTCGTTCAGAGCTTTTCCATTGATTTCCGTTGCAGGGATCAGGAGCCTGCTCCTGATCCCCCACATCCATTGACGCAGCTTTTTATCCGACTCGATTTTGACCTGCAAATCCATCCGCCCCGATGATTAACCTGCAGTTCATACAGTACTGATGCCTATATAGTACTGCTGCCCACAACAAAAGGAAAGATATCCCTATGAATACCGAGCAAAAACAGAGCATCAATCTCAGCGCCTACGCCATTTCCACAATCCGCGAGGATATGATCTTGTTTGCCCCGGGGCAGACCCTGACCGGCTTTCTTAACGATATCATTGAACGGTACAGTGATCAGGCAGACGCATCCATTTATACGGCGATCGAACACAGGCGGGTTCTTCTCCGCCAGGCACTTGACCAGGATCCTCTGCTCTTCCGGGAACTGAATGAAAAACAGCAGGAGCATGTGATCCGTCTGCTGGATACGGAGACAGAAACAAACCTTCTGGAAAAAACCAGGCTTTTTAGCAATGGGAAAACTTTTACTTTCCGCCTCAACAACAGGAATTATCAGCATTTTTTCCTGGGCGGCAAATCCATGTGGCCTGACACGCAGTATTATGGCGGTTATTTCTCCCGATATCTCAAAGCAGTGATCGAGGAATACTGCGTCCTTCCACGCTTTGAAAGGGAAACCGTCTATTTCCGGGACTATATCGAGCAGATCAGGAATGCCATCGATTCCGCAAAAATACTGCGTGTGGAAATGGAGAGTCCTTTTTCGGACTCAGGAAAAGAAATCTGGGATGTGCGGCCTTTTTCCCTCATACCGGACGCGTCACATCTGTACCACTACCTTATCGGAAAGTCTGTCCAGGCAGGCGGTCTGCGCCGTGATGAAAAGATTGCTTCTATACGCCTTTCCCGTATAAGGGGACTCAGCACCCTGAGCAAAAAAACAAGCCGCAGCGGTATGCTTTCCGCTGCGGAAAAGAAGGAGATCCGTCAAAAAATCAATACAAATTCCGTCTCTTTCCTGATCGGAGACGACTGTGAAATCATCGTCCGTCTCACAGAAGCCGGGAGAAAAATCTATGAAAACACACTCTTCCTCCGGCCTTCCCTGAAGAGTCTTGATAATAAAGGGTGCTATCATTTCATATGCACCCGGATGCAGGCAGCCCAATATTTCCTGCGCTTCGGTGCCAATGCTGAGATTCTTTCTCCGATCGAACTCCGCCAGGACTTTGCCCGATTCTACAGGGATGCATCCGATTTATATACTAAATCTTTATATACTAAATCGGATCTATAGCGTTCCCCGCCAGACAGGGAACAGTTTCACGTCATGGATGCGGCGGGATTAGGAACTGTAACAGTCGCCGGATAGCTTCCGATAGCTTCTGACCGCGCAAATTCAAGGAGAAAGGGAGGAGACAAAGAACCGTCCCCTGTCTCCCTCTCGGCTTGTCTGCGCTGCTATTGATTTACAACGAAACCACCATAGGGACAGGCGCAAAATAAACAGGCAGAGGCTGGATGAATATGGTATGATAAGCGGTGAATCAGGGTAACAGGCACTGAAAAAAACGATCCGCTCCCGCCGCCTGTTTACAATGCCTTGCAGCGGGGGCAGATCGTCGATTTTGCTGCGGACCATGCAGTCGTATCCACTGCCTATTTACAGTGCCCTGCAGCGGGGGGCAGATCGTCGATTTTGTTGCGAACCATGCAGTCGTATCCACTGCCTTTTTACAGTGCCCTGCAGCGGGAGCGGATCCCTTAAAAGGGATCCCTCAAAACAGGAAAGGAGAAAAAACTGTGGAATCATTCTTTAAACTCAAAGAAAGAGGAACCAATGTCCAGACCGAGATCATGGCGGGCATCACGACCTTCATGACAATGGCTTATATCCTGGCTGTCAATCCCAGCATCCTGGCTGACG
>CACZQE010000433.1 GCA_902783205.1 uncultured Lachnospiraceae bacterium
ATAAGGAAAATGATGATCAGGGCGACGATCATACCCATCGACTTGACGTCCAGATTTACATATTGTTTCTTGCCAGTCTGCATGACTCGTTATTCTCCTTTCGCATTACTGTCCATGATACATTTCATGATCCGTTCCTGTGTCATTTCGTCTTTTCCAAGCTCTCCGGCAATCCGGCCCTCGTTGATGACGTAGGTACGGTCGCAGGTTCCGATGATCTCCTGCATCTCCGAGGAAATCACGATGATGGCTTTTCCTTCTCTTGCCATATCATTGATGGCGCAGTAGATTTCGTATTTCGCGCCGACATCAATACCGCGGGTGGGCTCATCCAGGATCAGGACATCCGGCTGGGTCATCATCCATTTTGCCAGTACGACCTTCTGCTGGTTTCCACCGGAAAGGGAGCCTACTGTCTGGTTTATGGACGTTGCCTTTACATTGATCTTATTCTTGTATTCCTCGGCATCCAGGTTTTCTTTTCTCTGGTCCACGATCTGGCCGTTCGCGTAGTATTTGCGGAGCGCCGCCATCGTCATATTGGTCTTGATATCATCGATCAGCACCAGCCCGTAAGTCTTCCTGTCCTCCGAGGTATAGGCGATCCCGTTGTCAATGGCATCCTTCACGGTCCTGGTGGAGATTTCCTTTCCGTGCATGAACACCTTGCCGCTGATCTTCTGCCCGTAGGAATGACCGAAGAGGCTCATGGCGAACTCGGTCCGGCCTGCGCCCATAAGTCCCGCAAGACCAACCACCTCTCCTGCCCGGACATGGATGTTGATATTCTTCAGCACCTGCTTGTCAGCGATCTCCGGATGATAGCAGCACCAGTCCTTCACCTCAAGCACCACATCTCCAAGGGGGATTTTCTCCCTGACGGGATACCGGTTGTTCATCTCACGGCCTACCATTCCTTTTATGATCCGGTCCTCTGTCCACTCATCGATCCCCTTCTTCAGGGTCTCAATGGTTTTTCCGTCACGGATAATGGTGATGGAATCCGCCACCTGCTCAATCTCGTTCAGCTTGTGGGAAATGATGATACAGGTAACGCCTTTTGCCTTCAGCTCCATCATGATGCCGAGAAGCTGCTGTGATTCTTCATCGTTCAATGCTGCCGTCGGTTCGTCAAGGATCAGGAGCTCGACATTCTTTGCCATGGCCTTCGCGATCTCGATGAGCTGCTGTTTTCCAACGCCAAGACTGTTTACGGGTGTATTCAGGTTTTCATTTTCCAGGCCTACATGTGACAGGGCTTCCTTCGCGCGTATACGGGTTTTGTTCCAGTCTATGACTCCACGTGCGGAGGTCTGTTCATTCCCCATAAACACGTTTTCCGCGATGGACAGATAGGGGCTCAGCGCCAGCTCCTGATGGATGATGACAATGCCCTTCTCCTCGCTGTCCCGGATCTTATGGAATTTACAGCTCTCTCCCTTGTAGATGATATCACCGTCATAGGTTCCGAAGGGATATACACCGGAAAGAACGTTCATAAGGGTAGATTTCCCGGCGCCGTTCTCACCACACAAAGCATGGATCTCGCCCTTTTCGACCTGCAGATTTACATCGTCCAGGGCTTTCACACCCGAAAAGGCTTTTGTGATGTGTTTCATTTCCAAAATAATCTCAGACATGCCTTTCCAGCTTCCTTTCTTATTTTTCCATCATTTTCTCCAAAACCAAAGGCAGGCGGCGGATTGTTCCGCCGCCTGCTCTTTGTTTTTACACATAGTCTGATTCAGGATCTGCCGGGCAGATTACTGAAGCTGCTCCTCTGTGTAATATCCGCCGTCGATCAGGATCTCTTTGTAATTGCTCTGATCTACCGCTACCGGTGTGCACAGGTAGGACGGTACTACGATGGAGCCGTTGTTGTACTGCTCGGTATCATTGATCTCCGGCTCTGTTCCCTGAAGAACCGCGTCAACCATGGAAACGGCCTTGGAAGCCAGGAGACGTGTATCCTTATAGATGGACATGGTCTGGGTTCCGTCGATGATGTTCTTGGTTGCCATAACCTCTGCGTCCTGTCCGGTGATCATCGGCCAGTTGTCTGCGTTATATCCGGCGCCGAGAAGAGCAGCCTTGATTCCGTATGCGAAGCCGTCGAATGCGGAGCAGCAGATGTCAAGATCTTCGTCTGCATAGAAAGAGGTCAGGATGTTCTCGCAGTTGTTCTGGGCAGTCTCCTGGCTCCAGCGAAGGATACAGGTCTCCTCGAAGGAGGTTCTTCCGGATTTGCAGACCAGTGTTCCGTCGTCCAGATAAGGCTGGAGGACTTCCATCACACCATTGTACAGGAACAGGGCATTGTTATCATCCGGGGAACCCATGAAGAACTCGATGGTCTTGGACTCGCCGGCCGCCTTGAGACCTTCCAGGTCTGCTGCTTCAACGATATACTTCGCGATAACGGTTCCTACGCCCTTGTTGTCAAAGGTTGCATAGTAGGAGACAGCATCGGTGTC
>CACZQE010000434.1 GCA_902783205.1 uncultured Lachnospiraceae bacterium
ATCCGGGCAAATGTACCCAACGAGGGAGAGACCACATTTCATGATGAGATATACGGGGATATTTCCCAGCCCAACGAAGAGCTGGACGATATGATCCTGATCAAGTCGGACGGATTCCCCACCTACAACTTCGCAAATGTAATCGATGATCATCTGATGCATATCACCCATGTGGTCAGGGGCAACGAGTATCTTTCCTCCGCCCCCAAGTACACCAGACTCTACAAGGCATTCGGCTGGGAAGAACCCAAATATATTCACTGTCCGCTGATCACGAACGAAGATCACCAGAAGCTCTCTAAGAGGTCGGGACATTCTTCCTATGAAGACCTGATCGAGCAGGGATTCCTGACAGAGGCAGTGGTTAATTTTGTAGCCCTGCTTGGCTGGAGCCCCTCCGGCAATAATGAGATCTTCTCTCTGGATGAGCTGATAAAGGAATTCGATTACCATCATATCAGCAAGTCTCCGGCAGTCTTTGACATGACCAAACTCCGCTGGATGAACGGAGAGTATATGAAGAAACTGGATCCGGAAGTCTTCTTTGAAAGGGCCGAGCCCTATATCCGCAGTGTTGTTAAAAGAGATGTGGATCTCAGGAAGATTGCAGGACTGGTACAGTCCCGGATCGAAGTATTCCCGGATATTCCCGAGATGATCGATTTCTTTGAGGAAGTGCCGGACTACGAAATTGATATGTACAACAATAAAAAGAACAAATGTAATCCGGAAAAATCCCTTGCCATCCTTTCCGAAGTACTTACCCTTCTGGAAGCGCAGGAAGACTTCTCCAATGACAGTCTTTTTGCCGCCCTCAAGGAGTACGGTGCAGAAAAAGGATACAAGGTGGGTCTTGTCATGTGGCCGCTCAGAACGGCTGTCTCCGGAAAGAGGATGACACCGGGCGGCGCCACCGAGATCATGGATATCATCGGAAAAGAAGAAACACTGTCAAGAATCAGAGCAGCCATCGAAAAGCTGTCATAATCATAAAGCACGAGAACAGGAAACACAGTCGGTCCATTTAGTATAAAGAGCAAAGGAGAGACAAATGAAAACAGATATTCAGATTGCACAGGAAACAGAACTTCTCCCCATCAGGGAAGTAGCGGCAAAGTACGGTATCAAAGAAGATGATCTTGAGCTTTACGGAAAATATAAGGCAAAGTTTTCTGACGAGCTGATGGACAGTGTCAAAGACCGTCCTGACGGAAAGCTGGTTCTTGTAACAGCCATCAACCCCACACCGGCAGGAGAAGGAAAGACCACGACCAGCATCGGCCTGGCACAGGCTATGGCAAAGCTGGACAAGTCCTGTCTCCTGGCACTGCGTGAGCCCTCACTGGGACCCTGCTTCGGAATCAAGGGCGGAGCAGCCGGCGGCGGATATGCCCAGGTAGTTCCCATGGAGGACCTGAACCTGCATTTTACAGGTGACTTCCATGCCATTACTTCCGCCAATAACCTGCTGGCAGCACTTCTGGACAATCATATCCATCAGGGAAATGAGCTCAGGATCGACACCAGGCAGATCGTATGGAACCGCTGTGAAGATATGAATGACCGTGCCCTTAGAAACATTGTTGTGGGCCTGGGAAAGAAAGCAGACGGATTTGTAAGGGAAGACCATTTTGTAATTACCGTTGCAACCGAGATCATGGCTATCCTCTGTCTGGCTGAGAATATGAAAGACTTAAAGGACCGTCTTTCCAGAATTATTGTGGCATACAATTATGACGGAGAGCCTGTCACAGCAGGTCAGCTGAATGCAGTCGGATCCATGGCAGCCCTCTTAAAGGATGCCATTAAGCCCAACCTGATCCAGACTCTGGAGCACACCGGTGCCATCGTGCACGGCGGACCCTTTGCCAATATCGCCCATGGCTGCAACAGTGTGCGCGCCACAAAGACAGCCCTTAAACTGGCAGATATCGTAATCACGGAAGCAGGCTTCGGCGCAGACCTGGGAGCAGAGAAGTTCCTGGATATCAAATGCCGTATGGCTGACCTTAAGCCGGACGCAGTTGTCCTGGTTGCCACTGTCCGCGCCCTCAAATATAACGGCGGTGTAGCAAAGGCAGATCTGGCAGAGGAGAATCTTGAAGCACTTGCAAAGGGTATCTGCAATCTTGAAAAGCACATCGAAAACCTGCAGAAATATGACGTGCCTGTAGTTGTTACCCTGAATGCATTCCTGACCGATACGCCGGCAGAGCATGAATACATCCGCAAGTTCTGTGAAGACAGAGGCTGCGAATTTGCTCTTTCCGAAGTATGGGCAAAGGGCGGAGAAGGCGGAATCCCGCTGGCAGAAAAGGTTCTTAAGACTCTGGAGGAAAAGGAAAGCAATTTCCATGTACTCTATCCGGATGAGATGGGACTCAGGGAAAAGATGGATACCATCGCCCGCGAGATCTACGGAGCGGATGGTGTCAACTATGACCCGGCTGCATCCAAGATGATCGACCGCCTGACAGAGCTTGGATTCGGCAAACTGCCGGTATGTGTTGCAAAGACACAATACTCACTGTCAGATGACCAGAATAAGCTGGGACGTCCCACAAATTACAATATCCAGGTGCGTGACGTCTATGTCAGCGCCGGTGCAGGCTTTGTCGTAATGCTGACCGGAGCTATCATGACCATGCCGGGACTGCCCAAGAAGCCGGCGGCATTTGGAATAGATGTGGACGACGAAGGAAAGATTACCGGACTTTTCTAATAGGCAATAGACTTAAGAGTCATCTGAGTACCGTAGTATCGACAGGTGCAGATTTCGGAAACGGACTGCTTAAGCACTCGTGCGATCCGTTTCTAAAGGGGCTCCGCTCCTGAACTCACTTCGTTCAGACAACGTCGCGGAGCCCACAACGGATCTTTCTCGCTGTAAGCAGTTTCCGTTTCCTCAGGACAGCACCTGTCCGATAACTCCGGAACGCAGATGACTTTTTCTATGCTTTAGAAAAGGCCTATCAACCTGTCATCATATATCTAAGTTGAAAGAGCATGCATGAGTTTACAATAAAAAAACGTCGCAGTTACATCTTTAGCCCATTCAGCACAGGTAAGATCGTAACTGCGACGTTTTTGTTTTTGCTGGTTTTTTTATTTAAGACTGATGCGGACGACCGGTTTTACGGCAAAGGATTCGCAGCCGGAGTCAAAACCGAAGTTCAGAGTGGTGGTGTCCGTGTAGACAAATGCCTGCAGGCCGGCTTCCTTGCCCGGCGTACGCAGCCACCAGCAGTTCTGGGTCTTGGCCAGCAGCGGCTGATACTGTGCCACCTCTTCCGAGCTGAGCAGATAGAGGTAATCTTCTGTGGCTTTGCCGCTCTTTGTTCCGTATTCCGGGTTGGTGGAGGAGGGTACTTTGGATACAATGAGTACTTCCTTCTCCTTCTCGAAGAAGTTCTCGTTGAGGAAATCTTCGTTCAGCCACTTTCTGACAGAGGAGTTCTCCCATGTGACATTACCGCCGCCCTTGTTGAAGGGGATGTTTGCCATGGAGTTATCCTTGATCAGGAAAATCTCTTCTTTGTTTCGCTCCAGAATTCGCCAGTCCATATTAGCAAATGCAATCTTATCGCCGAGTACAAGACCGTCTGCTTCCGAATCGCGCAGACGCTGGAGCTCAAGACGTACAAGCTGCTCTTCACTGTCCTTGTAGCCAAGCTCCGCAAGAGCCCGGTAGTTGCCGATGGCATCTGCAAGAGTATCTTTTTCCTCCTGCAGTACTTTGGCAGCTTTATAACGCCACTTTTCATAGTTCTTCAGAGCTCTCTCGTCACCGGTCCTCTGATAGACGTTCTCATAAGCCTGCCATGCGCCGGTGGGATCTCCTACCAGACCGTTAAAGAAGCCCTGGCAGGACTTGAACTGTATTGTCCGGGTGAAAAGTATAAATCCTATGGCAGCCGCAACGACCGCGATACTCAGGAAAAGACTCTGCCTTTTCAGGGAAGCTTCCTTCTTCTGTGCCAGTTCAGCGCAGATTTCAGCCTGCTTTTCGGAATCATCACATTTGGAAGCGGCCTCAAAGAGTTCCGGGTCAGTCCACTTGGCATTCAGCTTGTGCCCTACTTCGTGCTTATGGATCCGCTCAAAAATCTGCTGAGCGGAAGAGTAATCCGTGGGGGTTTTTGCCTTATCCCTGATCTGGCAGGCTTCCTGGTAGAGTTCCAGCTTGCCTTCGGCGCGGACTGTGAACTTCTTGCGGGAAAGATCATTGTGCATTTCCGTGAGTTCTTCCACCAGCTCCGGGAAAGTTCCTTTTTCCGTAAAATAATCACGGGCCTTTTTCAGATAGGTAATCGCGCGGTGATAATATTTATCCTGATCCTCAAAAAGGTTCATATGCTCTGCTATATTGATATAGCGCATACCGGTTTCAATATTCTGCCGGGCCTGCATATCCTCCGTCATGTCTGCAGACATGTTTTCGTCGGAAAGATTCGCCAGGTTAATATCTACCTTTCCATTCCTAGTAGCCATCGAAAATGTCCTTTCTTCTATATAATAAGCATTTTAAAGAATAAATACATTCGCACTAGTTTACCACTTTTTCATTAAGAATACAAGTTTCGTATGGATTTTTTAAGAAGCTGACCCGGTAAACAGGGAAATTATCATACTGTAAAAATAAGATAGACGAATTGAAAGTGATAGTTTATAATAAGAAAAGTTGCATTTTCAGCAAGGAGGCAAGAGCTAAATGAGTAAGAAACCATATTACATAACGACCGCCATTGCTTACACATCTGGGAAGCCCCATATCGGCAACACCTATGAAGCAGTTCTGGCGGATGCCATCGCGCGCTACAAAAGACTGGAAGGCTACGACGTCCGCTTCATGACCGGGACGGACGAGCACGGACAGAAGATCGAGCTGAAGGCGGCAGAGGCAGGCGTTACACCAAAAGAGTTTGTAGACAATGTGGCAGGGGAGATCAAGAGGATCTGGGATCTGATGAACACTTCCTATGACCGTTTTATCCGTACCACAGACGAGGACCATGAACGTCTGGTTCAGAAGATTTTCCGCAAGCTCTATGACCAGGGCGATATATATAAAGGATATTATGAGGGCCTCTACTGCACACCCTGTGAATCCTTCTTTACCGAATCCCAGCTGGTGGACGGAAAGTGTCCGGACTGCGGACGTCCGGTAGGCCATGCAAAGGAAGAAGCATACTTCTTTAAGATGAGCAAATATGCAGACCGTCTGATCGAGCATATCAATACACATCCGGAGTTTATCCAGCCGGAGTCCAGGAAGAATGAGATGATGAACAACTTCCTTCTGCCGGGTCTTCAGGATCTGTGCGTGTCAAGGACTTCATTCACCTGGGGTATTCCGGTGGACTTTGATCCTAAGCACGTGATCTATGTGTGGCTGGACGCACTGTCAAACTATATCACAGGACTTAACTGCGATGTGGACAGTGATGACAAGGATCCGCTTTTCAAGAAGTACTGGCCGGCAGATCTTCATCTGATCGGTAAAGATATCATCCGTTTCCATACCATCTACTGGCCCATCTTCCTGATGGCCCTGGATATTCCGCTGCCCAAGCAGGTCTTCGGACATCCCTGGCTGCTGCAGGGAGACGGCAAGATGAGCAAGTCCAAAGGAAATGTCATTTATGCCGATGACCTTGCAGATATGTTCGGTGTGGACGCCGTGCGGTATTTCGTGCTCCATGAGATGCCCTTTGACAATGACGGCGTGATCACCTGGGAGCTGATGGTTGAAAGGATGAATTCCGATCTGGCCAACACCCTGGGCAACCTGGTCAACCGGACCATTTCCATGACCAACAAATACTTTGACGGTGTGGTGGAGAACTGCGGCATCACGGACGGTTTTGATAAAGAACTGATGGATGTGGCTCTGGATACCAAGATCAAGGTAAATCATAAGATGGAGCGCTTAAGAGTTGCCGATGCAATGACTGATATTTTCAATCTCTTCAAGCGCTGCAATAAATATATCGACGAGACAACTCCCTGGCTGCTGGCGAAAGATCCCGAGCAGAAAGACCGTCTTTCCACGGTTCTTTACAATCTGATCGAGAGTATCAACATAGGCGCCACACTTCTCGAACCCTTTATGCCCGAGACAGCACAGAGAATCTTTGACCAGCTGAACACTAAGGCACGTACATTTGAAGAACTCGATATGTTCGGTCTTTATGTTTCCGGAACAAAGGTAACAGCCAAACCGGAAATTCTCTTTAAGAGACTGGATGTCAAGGAAGTGATCGAGCAGGTTGACGCTATGTACGAAGCAAAAAAAGCGCCGGAAGAAGCAGAAGGGGAAGAAGAGGATGACGGCATTGATCTGGAGCCCAAGCCGGAGATCACATTTGAGGAGTTCGGCAAAATGCAGTTCCAGGTAGGTGAGATTGTTGCCTGCGAGAAAGTGAAGAAGTCCAAAAAGCTTCTCTGTTCTCAGGTCAAGATCGGCAGCCGGACCAGACAGATCGTATCCGGCATTCAGAAATATTATGACCCGGAAGAGATGGTCGGCAAAAAAGTGATGGTTCTCGTCAACCTTAAGCCTGCCAAGCTGGCGGGTGTCCTTTCTGAGGGTATGCTGCTCTGCGCGGAAGACGCGGAAGGGAACCTGTCGCTTGTAACACCGGAAAAAGAAATGCCCTCCGGAGCAGAAATCTGCTGACGGGCAATGATGAAAGATGATTTTCGAGACACACGCACATTATGATGAAAGAGCCTTTGATTCTGACAGGGAGGAGCTGCTTGCAGCCCTCCCTGAAAATGGAATTGGAGGAGTTGTGAATATCAGCGCCAGCTGGCGGGGCCTTCAGGAGACCCTCTCTCTTATGGAGAGATATCCTTTTATCTACGGTGCCATCGGGATTCACCCGGACAGTGTGGGAGAACTCACGGATGAGAGGATGGATCTGATCGCAGGCTATTGTGACCTGCCAAAGACAGTGGCTGTGGGAGAAATCGGTCTGGACTATCACTGGGATGTGGAGCCCAGGGATACGCAGAAGTATTGGTTTGTACGCCAGCTGCGTCTGGCCATTGAAAAGAAACTGCCGGTAGTCATCCACAGCAGAGACGCAGCCCGGGATACCTTCGACATCATAAAGAAGGAGCATGCCGGCCACGAGGGCGGTATCATTCACTGTTTTTCCGGATCGGCCCAGATGGCAGTGGACTATGTCAGGCTGGGATATCATATCGGTGTCGGCGGTGTGGTCACATTTAAGAACGGCAGAGTCCTTAAAGAAGTGGTAAAGGCGGTTCCCATAGAGAGGATCGTG
>CACZQE010000435.1 GCA_902783205.1 uncultured Lachnospiraceae bacterium
AAGGATGAGCCTTGCCCATACAGCTTACGGCGCCCTTGTAGATAACGGAAAAGGCCAGGAGCACTATGCGGTCTGTGACGGATACTCAGCTGCCTACACTTATCTTCTTGGCCAGGCAGGCGTGGATTCTTCCGTAATCCTTGGCCTGGGCGGCAGCTCCGAATCCGAGAGCGGCGGCCACGCATGGAATGTTGTAAAGATGGACGGCGACTGGTACGAAGTGGATTCCACCTGGGATGACATGGGCAACTTAGAGCATGCAATCCCGCCAGGGTCAGAAGGCTATCCCTACTACGAGGAAGCAAAAGCAAATACGGAATACTATAACAAGATCCAGCACTATATGTTCGGGCTGACAACACAGGAGATCCGTCACTTCGTGCCGGATTCCAGCTATGCTTACACCAGCTCTGACGGAAAGTGCCAGCTTACACCGGTCGGCGAGTGTGTTCATATCCGTGCCAATGAGGTACCTGATCTGCAGGTACAGGCAAATGTAGTTGAACTTGCGCCGGAAGCTACCGGTACCAGGTACGGTCAGTAAAGACTGTTTATAAAAGACAGAGACATCATAGACAAAGTGTAAATGATGGCCGGTCAGAGATGCTCTGGCCGGCCTCTTTTTAACATAAGGGTTTTTAACATAAGGCACAGACGAAAAGACGGTAGGGAGAAAAGATATGAGCAGGAATAAGAGAAGGGCCGCAGTCAGGGCGGCGGCAGCATTCTTCCTGGCGGCCAGCCTGGCGCTGACAGGCTGCGGACTCTCCGGCGGTCCGGGAAAGGGAGCCGTGGAAGAAAGCACCGGAGCCGACGGCGGCAGTACAGACCAGGGCACAGTTCAGGGTACAGACCAGGGCGGCGCATACAGCCGGGCTCTGGCTATGAAAAATCAGACATATGAAAAGGGTTCGGAAGAACTGGCAGTCACAAAGGAAGGAAAGAATCTTCCCGCCGGGAAAAAGGATTATACCATTATGATCTATATGGTGGGATCCAATCTGGAAAGCCAGTTCGGGGCAGCGTCCGCGGACCTTAAGGAAATCACGGAAGCCGGCTATGATTCCGGCAAGGTGAATGTCATTGTATACACCGGCGGAAGTCAGAGATGGACCAGCAGCATCCCCAGCACCTGCAACAATGTCCTTGACATGGGCCGGGAACAGGATCAGAGGATCGTTGCGCAGACAGAGGCCAGTGCGGATATGGGCGTGGCGGATACATTTTCCACCTTCATTAATTTCGCGGTCAAAAACTATCCGGCAGACCATTATGCCCTGATCTGCTGGGACCACGGCGGGGGACCTCTCTGGGGCTACGGCAGTGATGAACTGTTCAACTATGACAGCCTCCTCCTCGGCGAAATAAAGGAAGGTATGGACAAAACACCCTTTGCCAAAAAGAAGAAACTGGACTGGGTGGGCTTTGACGCCTGCCTGATGGGATCGGTGGAAAATGCCATCCTCTGGAAAGACTATGCCGCTTACCTGGTGGCTTCCGAGGAGATCGAAGCCGGTGACGGCTGGGATTACAGTTTCTTAAAGAATGTAAACGGACAGGCGTCCACAGAGGAGATTGTCTCAAGTATCGTCAAATCCTACGGGGATTATTATGAGGCCAGCAAAACCCAGTTCTCAGATCCTGATGCCACCTTATCGGCCATGGATCTTTCTGCGACAGAAGACCTGATCACAGGACTTGACAAGCTCTTAAAGGGAGTTGACGGAAAGATCGGTAAGGGAGAGTATGCCAAGATCAGCAAATGCCGTGAGAAGGCCAAATATTTCGGCCTTGCCACAGTGGACGGAAAAGGTCAGGGCTATGACCTGATCGACCTGGGAAGCCTCTGTGATGAGCTTTCAGACCTCTTCCCCCAGGAGACAGAAGACCTGAAAACTGCCATCGGAAAGATGGTGGTCAGCGAGTCTTCCAATGTGGAAAAAACCTCCGGTATCTCCATTTATTTTCCGGGTAACAACATAGACCTTTACAAGGAAGTGGGAAAGGGAGCATTTTCCTCTGTCGGCGTTTCGGATACATATAAATCTTTCATAAGAAATTACGCGTCCTCCTGGCTGGACATCAAAAAGGTGGACTGGACCCTGAAAGACTGGAAAGTCACGAAGAAAGAGCTGACCATGAAGCTGACGCCGGAGCAGACAGATATGATTTCCGGCGCTTATTACTCTATTCTTCAGAAATCCGGCAGCGGCTATCTGATCACGACCTCCCAGATCCGGGTAGAACCGGATGAAAAGGGTGTGGTCCATGTGCCGGCAGATCCCCAGCTCATTACAGTTGAGACCGATTCGGGACGGGGCAGTTCGCCCTGGACGATCAAGCAGACGCAGACCGATGAAAAGGGGTCTGACTTTAAGACACTTGCCTGCTATCTGTCACCGGGACAGGATTTCAATGACCTTGATCCCCACGAAGATCCCTTCGTAGATGTTAACATGCGGATGGATGCAGGGGACGGCCATGTCGATATAACCAGCATCAACCTTAAAGAAGAGGGTATAGGCCTTGGAGGAAAGAACGGGGTGGATGTCAGCAGATACCATTCCATCCTGAATGTAAACGGCAGCATCCTGACGCCGACCAGGGAAGATGACGGGCATATGAAGCCTTTCTATGAGTGGAAATCCGGCGGTTATCTCTATCAGGCAGAGCCGATCGACGCTCATTTCCGATTTGTGGCACTTCCCGCTTCAAGTTTTGACAGGAATTTTGTCTGTCAGCTGCTTCTGCAGGATGTTAACGGCCAGGTTCACGGCTCTGACATTACAGATCTTCCGGAGCAGGACAAGACTGCCGAGAGGACGGTCGACACGGAGAAAGGAAGCATGACATTTGAACTGGCAGACGGGAAAGCCCGCTGGATTAATTATAAAGGAGAGGATCAGAAACTGACCCTGCCGGAGGAAGTGGACGGATGTCCGGTCACCTCTGTAGGTCAAAGGGTATTCTATGATAAAGAAACAGAAAAGGTGGCTGATACAGTCATCAGCCTGACTTTTCCCGACAGTCTGGAAGAGATTGATGTGGAAGCTTTTTCCGGAATCAGAAGCCTGACATCCGTGAAGTTCGGCAGGAATCTGAAGAAAATCGGTTCCTATGCTTTCCAGGCATGTGGAATCACAAAGATCGACCTGCCGGATTCCCTTAAAGTACTGGGACGGGAAGCATTCGGATCCACTTTGCTGACGGAAGCCGAAATTCCGGCAGGCATAGAATCGGTAGGCGCCATACCCTTTGGCGAAAGCGGGGAGTTGAAAGCAATCCGTGTAAAAGGCAGGAATAAGGCTGTGAAGGATAAAGACGGCGTTCTTTTCTCTGCGGACGGAAAGACCCTGATCCAGTATCCCAATGGAAAAGGAAAGAAATACACTGTTCCGGACGGAACCCGGACAATAGGTTACGGGGCTTTTGGAGGTACCAACATAGAGGAGATTACATTTGCGGACAGCGTGGAGACAATTGCGGAATGTTCTTTCTTCGGCTGCGGAAACATCAAGAGCCTTGTGCTTCCGAAGAATCTGAAAGAGCTGGGAGGACAGGCTTTTGGAGATATTGTTATGTATGGGGACTATGATGAACGTCCTTATATTAAGGAGGTCGTCATTCCTGCCGGTGTGACCAGAATCGGAAGCAGATGCTTTGATGTACTGAATGTCGGAGCCTTCCGGGTGGAAAAGGGCAACAAGAATTACGCGTCTGCCGGCGGATTCATAACCAACAAGAAAAAGGAGACCATCCTGTTCACACCCATGGGAATCAAGGGAACCGTAAAAATTCCGGATGGTGTGATCGGACTGTCAGACCGGCTTTTCAAGGATTATCCGGATGAAACCCAGTTTACACTGCCGGATTCCCTGAGCCGGATTCCCGATGATGTGTTCCCTTACGGTCTTGGAGAAGAGAAAGCGGACGGGACCTATGAGGAGATCTATAAGATCACCATTCATTGTAATGAAGGATCTAAAGCGGAGCAATATGCCAAAAAGCATGACATTCCATATGATCATGAAATGGATGCCGGAGAAGAACCGGTTTCCAGTCAGACTGTGAAAACCGACCACGGTACCATTACTTTTGACCTCTATAAGGACCATGCGGCTCTGGTGAACTACAAAGGTTCCGATGAGACCCTGGAGATACCGGAGGAGGTAAAAGGGAAAAAAGTTACCATTCTGGGAAACGGAAAGGACAGCATCCAGCCGGATACAGATTATACGAACTATGAGGAAGGCAGTGGACAATCCGGTTCACTTCGTAAGCTGGTCCTGCCAAAAACGTTGACAACAATCAGGAAAGAGGCGTTTTCCTATATGTCGGGTCTGAGAGAGATCAGTGTGGAAAAGGGTTCCAGGTCTTTCTCGGACAGGGAAGGAATTCTCTTTAATGCTGACGGGACGACCCTGATTTATTTCCCGGAGCATAAAATCGATCCATATGCAGGAAAGGACAAAAAAACAGATTACCAGGTGCCGGACGGGACGAAAGTCATCGGCGCAAATGCTTTTTCCGGGGTATTTGATATAACGGAAGTGACACTGCCTGATTCCCTGGAGACTATTGAGGATTCAGGATTTGAAAGCTGCTATAATCTGACTGCAGTTCATGGCGGTGATCAGATCAGCTCCCTGGGCAAGTCTGCTTTCGAGTCCTGCTCCAACTTGAAAGAGGTACCGGTTTTCAGTAAGCTGAAAGAGATCCCTCAGAAAGCTTTCTATGGAACAGGTCTTGAAAAGGTGGTCATCGGAGATGAAGTCACAAAGATCGGAGACGATGCTTTCGGATCTATGGATTCCCTTACCCA
>CACZQE010000436.1 GCA_902783205.1 uncultured Lachnospiraceae bacterium
AGTAGTTTACCGGGAAATTCGGGGAAATGAAAATAACGTTTTTCAGAATGATCCCTTCTTTCTTTTTTCATTCAGGAGTTGCGGTATGTAAAAAGTATTCGGTTTTCTGAAGCATTGCAGACGGAGTCAGGAAGTTCCCGGATGCCTGCCATCCTGCAGCTTGCAGCGCGGCGGTTACAGAGAAGCGGCGGAATCATTTTTTCTCCAGACCGTAAAGCAGCGCCGGAATAAAGAAGGGAATCTGCTTTTCCCAGTCTGCTTCACAGTGCCGACCGCCGGGGACAATGCGCGCTGTCAGGCGGACGCCCCGCTTGAGAAACAGCTCTGTGAACTGCCGGAAGATCCGTGCCGCGTTGTGCCAGCCGAGCTCCTTCTCGCCTATATCCATATAGAGCACAGAATCCCTTTTGATGTCCGCCGCGCGGACAAGCGCTTCCAGGCTTCCCGTATTAAAGACCAGCGAAGGGGAGAGAGCCGCTGCACGTGAAAACACTGAGTTGTAGCTGCACAGCGCGTAAATGCTCATCAACCCTCCCATGGAGCTGCCGGCAATAAAAGTATGGCGGCGACCCGGCTTCGTCGGATAACGGCGATCAATCTCAGGTTTGAAGGAGTTGATCAGCCAGTCCATCGTCAGAGGGCCAAGCCCTTCGATCTCTCCGAATTCCCTTGAGGAGAAGGAATAAGGCGCGTATTCTTTGATGCGGCCGTTGTCAGGGCTGTGATTACACTCTACTGCCGCCACGATAAGAGGTGTGTGATGTGTGTCAAGATACTTGCCGAGGCCCCAGCTTTTTCCATAGGTTGCGTGCTCATCGAAAAAGACGTTGTGTCCGTCAAACATATACAGCACCGGGAAGCGCAGCCGCCTGTTATGCTCAATTGCCTGCGGCAGATAAATATAGGCACGCCGCTTTTCTTCGCCTGTCAGTGCAGGCAGTGTGACATCCCGGATCTCAATCATATAAAGCCTCGCGTTTTCGAAAGATATGACTTAGTTTAGCACAGAGAAGTGTAAAATGCAACGTCGACAAACCAGTTTATCCCTGCACAGATATGACAAAAACCCGCAGAACAAATCTGCGGGTTTCTGATATAGGTATTTTATTATGCGGAAGTAACCGGATAGGAGTTGCGGTAACTGCCGATGATATCGGACAGCTTTTCCCTGCGCTCGTGACCATCCTGGGCTGTCAACTGCCGTTTCAGCACTGCCAGGGAACGATTATATTCAGCTTCCGAAATGGCATGATGCTCGTAGACGATGGTGAGCGTGTCAATCTCTCTCTCTATAAGCTCACGCGTACTGCGAAGCTTCCTGTCTGAAAGAACAGCCTGCTGTATGATACCCATTTTGCAAACTCTCCTCTGTATGTTGTGTTATGTCGTGAGATATGATAGCAGATTTTGCGGGGGTATGGAATATCGGAAAAGTACACAAAATTATGTCGACCTTTTTGGTGAAAATTCCCATAATTTTGTTGTTGACTTTCCAACTGAAATCTGCTTTGAAAAAAACGGTTTCAGAACGATTGCAGAATGAAAACTTCTGGGTGACTGATCCACGACGTCCGGAAGAACGGTTTCGTGAAGCAGCTATTTGCTGTTGAAATAAACCGGTCCGACATGTTATAATCTGCACAGAAAAATAAAAAAGGAGTATCAATTCATGAAAAAAAGTTTGGCGGCAGTTATTGCAGCAGTTCTATGTATCTGTTTATCCGCAGCCGTCTTTGCAGAGTTTGATCTGAGCGGCCTATCGGTCAACGAGCTTAACGAGCTTATCGCGGCAGCGCAGAAGGAAATCCTGGACAAGGGCGGAGACGTTGTAATCCCTGGCGGGAAATATGTTGTAGGAATGGATATTGCACCAGGTTCTTATGATATCAAATTTGCAGATGAATCACGGATGGCTGCTAGTTATATTATCCGTGATGTAGAGGGAAACATATTTGAAGACGGGAGCATGACTTACGGCAGCTGGACACATATTACACTTAAGGATGGACAAAAAATAGAGTTCTCTCCTCCGTGCTTTATTCGTAAGGGCACAAGAGTCGGATTTTGAACATTCTACCTTTCTGGCTTTCTTTGTACAATATCTGTATGGTAAATTGACTTACTAATTAAAAATCTCTGACCTAATAAATCTGTTTTGAGTGAATTGTTACAGCTTGACCGGAGATGAAAACTAAGAGGATTTGATAACTCCCATGAAAAAGAACTTTTGGATAATACTGCTAACTGCAATAATGATTGCAGTTCTTTCGGTTTGCATCAATTCCAATCGTACTATATCATCTATGCAGCCTGATTCAGAAGTTAGGTTTTTGGTCAACGGCAGAGATATAGTTAAACTATGGACAGATGAAGAATCCAGGGCATCTTACGCTTTTTTGCCATCATATGCGGTTTTGAAGGATACAACAATTCTTATCCCGGACAGGGTGAATATATCAATAAATGGGATAACAGTCATCGCCGGGACTGACTGTTCTGCATTTGAACTGAATAAAGAGTATTCATTCAGCTCTGACAGAAGCATAGCGGAAACGATATGCTTTCTCCGCTCGGTAAATGTAGCCGCGATGTACATTGATACAATATCCGGCAAAATGGATATGGTAGACAGAGATAAATCCCATAAGGAAAATGCCAGAATTCTTTTGTATACACCGAACGGAAAGACAGATTATCAGGGAGA
>CACZQE010000437.1 GCA_902783205.1 uncultured Lachnospiraceae bacterium
ATCCTGTCAGGCTGATTGTCTCCCTGTCAAGGCTGTTCTTTTCCTCTTTCATATCCCTGAGCTGGTTTTCCACCTGTTGGCGTAAAGCACTGATGCGGCTGCGCAGGATGCGGTAACTGTCCTCATCGCCGAGGCAGTCGCGGAGAATATAGTGCCCGTACACGAGGAGTCTGGCATATTGCTCGTCCCAGAGTCCTTCGGCGGTTGTAAACATGGCGGCGATCATGGCCAGCGCAGCGCTGTCTCCGTCAGCGGCAGCGACGATTTCAGTACTTGTACCGTTTTTCCGTTTCCGGGAACTGCCGTTCATAACAGCCAGGTATTTTTCGTACAGCTTTTTCATCTGATCCGCCTCTTCCAAAGACGCGACCGTCTGCATGCGGATCAGTGTATCTTTGACATAATCTGTATTGCTCTTCAGGTCCTTATAGTCTTCGTCACTTCCGATCCCCAATCCGGAATAGGGGGTGAAGACTTTCAGTTCCAGGATCAGCAGATAGATCCACGCCCGGTTTTCCGGTTCACAGGAGAGCTTATTGAGTTCATCGAAAAGGACTTTTTCTTCTGTGATAAGCCAGGAATCCGCCGGCTCCTGCACTGCGGCGCCGACAATCTGCCTCCACTCGTCAAGCCACCGCTTTTTCAGCCGTATCTCATTTTCTTTTTCGGTGTCGGAAATGTCATATTCCACCAGGAGGTTTTGCAGGGAATGCATGAGTCGCATCTGATCCGGGTCGAGCACGATTACATCCAGGATTTCCCGGATTTCCTGCTCGAAGAAGAAACTTCCGCTGCTCTCAGGATTGCCCGGAACAGTCGTGTTCCTGTACCGTGTCCATCTGGCGCTGTTCGGGAAGACTTCGATGTTCTCACCTTTATAACCGGCGTTTTCACCAAGGGCGATGTTAAAGTTTCCGATCCCGCCGATTCTGACCCTGGAGATATAGTCATTGATCTTCTTATCCTGAGGCTTATCTTTTGATTTAAAAAGGACATTCAATGCGGCATGCCCGATATTGACTGCCGAAAAAGCTCCGGCGGAGATCAGGCACATGTTGGCCAGGATCCGATGATCGCGGGGCAGGATCATGTCCTGATCAATGGCAAGAAGGTCCGTCAAAGAGGAAACAGAAAGCCTCTCTGCTTCTGACCGGATTCCGCACAGAATGAAGGCGGCTCTGACAAGGCAGTTGTTAAGGACTACAGGGAAGGTATCCCGGCAGAGACGGTTCATTTTTTCACGTAAGAGGAAGAACAACTCCATTCCTTCCGCGTCGTCTTCCCTGTCCCTGACAACCAATTTGCCAAGCCATTCAGAATAGAAAATCTCTGCCTCCTCAAAGCCCCCCGGCACTCCGTAGGAATTGCAGAGGCTGGTGATATCGTTGAGCAGGGATCGGAAGGCACCGGGAATCTTCATGTTGTACTTGTTGTCCTTCAGCCCGGCCCGACCCGGGCGGGCAGACATGATGGAGGCATGGAAAAACCAGTACATGATGCCGACCAGGATCTTATCCTCTCTGCTGTCTCCGATTACATAGTGATCGGGAACAGGGTGCTCCCAGAGATCACCTTTATCATCGGTGTAATACAGCATGCCGCTGAACTGTGAGAGCAGGGAGAACAGAAGGCCGGATATAGAAGGCCTTGCAGAGAGTTCCACTTCCCCTTCCAGAATATCAGCGAAAATGTCATGAAGCTGACCTGCCGCAAGCGGGTCTTCCGTGCTGATCAGATACTTGAGGGCATTTTTATAGCCTTTTCCCTTGAAGCCGTCCAGCTGTGCAGCAAAGATGACCATATCCTTGAGCAGGTTTTTGTGTCTGTCTCCCTTTGCAGCCTCCTTTGCGCCTGCCTGTCTTCCGGCTTTCTTCTCCGTCTCGGTGTCGGCTGTATTTTCATCTGAATGCTCATGTTGATCAAAGGATCCAAATGATTCAATCTCATCGAAGTTAAACCCGCTGAATACGGAAGGAGCCTCGTTCAATGCACCGCAGAGAAGTCCGCAGGCCAGAGCCGCACTATAATAGCTGCGCTCTTTTTCAGGCGTAAACTCGTCAAAGGCAACACCAATAATGTCATCGGCTGCTGCGCAGGACCCTGCGGAA
>CACZQE010000438.1 GCA_902783205.1 uncultured Lachnospiraceae bacterium
GTTTGCAACCGGGGTGAGAAGATTCCGGAAGAAGAACTGGATAAGATCTGGATCAGATTTTATAAAACAGATAAGGCGAGAACAAGGGCATACGGCGGCAGCGGAATCGGACTGTCCCTTGTGGCGGCTACCATGGAAGCCCACGGCAAAGCATACGGTGTGACCAATACGGACGACGGCGTTGACTTCTATCTGGATCTGGACGCCGACCGCTGATACCTGTTTTTTAACGAAGTTATCATATCTGTATAACAATTTTGCCGGGAGAGTATGATACAATATCCGCAAAATACAATTATAAATATTTAAAAGGAGTGAATAATATATGGCAATATTCAGAGGATCCGGTGTTGCTCTGGCAACACCCATGAAGGCAGACGGATCAATTAATTTCGAATCATTGGAAAGGCTGATCGAGGCGCAGATCGAGGGAGGAACAGACGCTCTGATCGTATGCGGTACTTCTGGGGAGGCTCCCACTCTTGATGATCCGGAACACCTTGAAGCAATCGATGTTGCCGTAAAGGTCGCAAAAGGGAGAATTCCCGTGATCGCGGGTACCGGTTCCAACAACACTGCCCATGCTGTCATGATGTCGGAAGAATCCGAGAAACTCGGCGCAGACGGCCTCCTCCTGGTTACCCCCTACTACAATAAGGCAACCCAGGACGGCCTCTACAAGCATTACAGGACCATTGCTTCCGCAACAAAGCTTCCCTGCATTGTCTATAACGTGCCTTCCAGGACCGGAACAAATATTCTTCCGGAAACCATGGTAAGACTTGCAAAGGATCAGGAAAACATAGTAGCGATCAAGGAGGCCAGCGGCAATATCAGCCAGGTGGCAAAGCTTGCCCGTCTTGCAGAAGGATGCGTTGACATTTATTCAGGCAATGACGACCAGATCGTTCCCGTATGCTCACTTGGCGGTATCGGAGTTATCTCAGTACTTGCAAATGTCGCTCCCCGGCAGACCCACGATATGGTTATGGCATGCCTTGAGGGAGATTATGTGAAGGCGGCAAAAATGCAGCTTGACGCCATTGACCTGGTAGATCAGCTCTTCTGTGAAGTGAATCCGATTCCGGTAAAGGCTGCTCTGAATATGCAGGGATTTGATGTAGGTATACCGAGACTTCCTCTGACGGAAATGACTCCGGCTCACCAGGAGACACTGCGTGAGGCCATGAAGGCATACGGTATTCTGTAGAATTCCCTTTAAATGTAATAATTGCATAAATGCAGATAAAAGACAGGCTTTCACCGGCCTGTCTTTCTTTTTGCCGGGAAGGCAAAAGTCATGAAACCGTAATCCTTTGTCTGCTTTGCATTTACCGGTATATCGTTTATAATATGATAGATATCAGCAACCGACAGATAAGCTTGTAAAGATCGATTATTTTAACAGGAGAATAACTATGAGAACAGAAGAGTGGATCCGCGCAGGCAGCAGGGTGTTTGATGACGTGACTGACGCAGTGAAAACAGGAGATTTTCACGATCTCAGTTACAAGGTAAACCAGCACATTGCCGAGGCGAGGACCAATATAAACATGCAGAATCAGAGACCGGCTCCAAGGAAAAAGCATTTTCTTGCCAGGCCCATCAACAGAAACAAAGGGTTCTGGGCCGTTGCCGGAGGTATTTGCGGGTTTGTTTTCAGCATTCCCCTTTGCCTGATCATCATTGCTTTTATCATATCGGAAGGGATATTATCCTTTGATCCGATGACTGCTTACGGAGGACTGATCCTCCTTGCACCGTTTGCTCTGTTGACCGGCTGTTCGGCCTGGCTTTTTATGAAAGGCCAAAAGGAACGTTATCTGGCGAGAAAGTTCTACGAGTACGGAAATGTGGCAGGATATGCCGAGTACATTTCCATTGCCGAACTGTCCGGACAGACAGGAGACAGTCCCCAGACAGTTCTTACGAATCTCAGGAAGATGATCCTTGAAGGCATGCTCGATGGCGCCAGACTGGATCAGAGTGAAAGTACCTTGATACTGACTGAGGAAGCCTACAGACAGTATCAGCTGGCTGAAGACGGCCGCAGGCTCAGGGAACTGAGCCTGATGGAGCAGGCGAAACGGGAAGAAGAGGAGACCTTTGCCTATGGCAGTGACACGGCCCAGCTGCTCAAAGAAGGCCGTGACTACATGGACAGAATCAGGGACATGAGACAGAAGATCGTAAGCGATGATCCAATGGCCGCCAAGATCGACCGGATGATGGATATTACGGAGAAGATCTTTTCCCATGTAAAGGAAGAACCGGAATCTGCGTCAGGTCTCAGAAGGTTTATGGAATACTATCTGCCGACTACGGAAAAGCTGATCGGCGCCTATGAAAAGCTGGATGAACAGCCGGAAGCAGGAAATAATATCACGCAGACAAAAGAGGAGATTTCCGATGCCATGGATACCATCAACAATGCCTTTGAAAACCTCCTGGACAGCATGTTCCAGGATGTGGCATGGGATGTTTCATCGGATATTTCCGTAATGAAGACAATGCTCAGGCAGGATGGTCTGGTAAAAGAAAAGGTATAGCGAAAAAGCTGTGAGGAAAGGAGATAAAAAAATGTCTGATTGGTTGGAAATGGATGAAAAACTGAAGAGCGGACCAAGCCTCTCATTTGATACACCGGATGATTCTCCGGTCCCTGCAGCCGGCCCGGGAGTTAATGAAGCTCTTGTAAAAGAGGAGGACAGACTTACAGAGGAGGAGCGCCGTATGGTGGAATCCTTCAGTGAAAAGATTGATCTGTCCAATTCCGGTGCAATTATGAATTACGGGTCCGGTACCCAGAAGAAGATGGCGGACTTCTCCGACAAGGCGATCGGCAACATCAGGTCCAAAGATATAGGAACAGTCGGAGAGATGCTTTCCAGTCTGATTGTTGAATTGAAAAGTATGGATGCGTCGGAAGAAGAGAAAGGACTTCGCGGACTTTTCAAAAAAAGCGGAAACCGTTTCAATGCGATGAAGGCAAAATACGCGAAAGTGGAAGACAATGTTGACGGGATTTCCAGAGAACTTGAGCGTCATCAGATTACATTGATGAAGGATATTGATGTTCTGGACAAGATGTATGCCCTGAATCTGACTTACTTCAAGGAACTGACCATGTATATCCTGGCCGGAAGGAAGAAACTGGAGAAGGTGCGGGCAGGAGAACTGGCAGAACTTCAGAAAAAAGCCGCCGAGAGCGGTTTGATGGAAGATGCCCAGGCGGCGGAAGATCTTGCATCCAAGTGCGACCGTTTTGAGAAGAAGCTTCACGACCTGGATCTGACAAGGATCATAGCGCTGCAGACAGGCCCCCAGATTCGTATGGTCCAGTCCTCCGATACCATGATGGTCGAGAAGATTCAGTCTACTATCGTCAATACGATTCCCCTCTGGAAGAATCAGATGGTGATCGCTCTGGGTGTTCATCACGCGGAGCAGGCTGCCAGGGCGGAGCGGGAGGTCAACAACATGACCAATGCTCTCCTGAAAAAGAATGCCGAAACACTGAAAAGCGCTACGATTGCAAGCGCAAAAGAGTCTGAGAGAGGTATAGTGGATCTGGAGACCTTAAAGCATACCAATGAACTCCTGATCTCTACCCTTGATGAAGTTCTGGTCATCCAGAA
>CACZQE010000439.1 GCA_902783205.1 uncultured Lachnospiraceae bacterium
AGGTGAAATGACAGGACCTTCCGGATCATGTATAATGACTATGTCATGATCCTTATGATCCGAAAGGAAGTGAAGAAATGTTAGAGATCAAAGGAAGAGTAAACACAGCGATCTGCTATGCCAAGGTCATCGAGGATGAAGCGATCGAGCAGATTCGACGGATGTGCGACTATGAGTTTACGGAAGGAAGCCAGATCCGCATTATGCCGGACGTGCATGCCGGAAAGGGATGCACGATCGGAACAACGATGACGATCGCCGGAAAGGCGGTGCCCAATATCGTTGGAGTGGATATTGGCTGTGGTATGTACACCGTGAACCTGGGCAAGGATGAGATCGATCTGCAGAGAGTTGATGAAGCTGCTCATTATATTCCTTCCGGCAAGAATACCTGGGAGGGGAGACAGGAAGCGTTCGACCTGCAGAGCCTTATCTGCTACAGAGAGCTTAAGGACAGCAAGAGACTGGAGCGCAGCTTAGGAACCCTTGGCGGAGGTAATCACTTTATCGAGATCGACCGCGCAGCGGATGGAACTCAATATCTGGTCATTCACAGCGGATCCAGAAACCTTGGAAAGCAGGTAGCCGAGATCTATCAGAGGCTAGCTGTTGAACTGCATTCCGGCAAGGAGGAGTACTTCAAGCAGAAGGAAGAGATCATCCGCACCTATAAGGAGCAAGGACGCAGAAAAGAGATCCAGGCCGCGCTAAAGGCAATCGAGTGGACAGCTAAAGAGAAGACGATCCCTGATGATCTTTGCTACCTGTATGGTTCATATCTGGATGATTATCTGCATGATGTGGAGATCTGCCAGCGCTTTGCTCGCCGCAATCGCGAGAAGATGGCGGAGATCCTGATGGAGAGAACCGGCCTTGCCGGAACGGATGGCTTCCATACGATCCACAATTACATCGATACGGAGGAGATGATTCTTCGTAAGGGTGCCATCGCAGCCCACAAGGGAGAGAAGGTACTGATCCCGATCAACATGCGCGATGGCAGTGTGCTGGCCATCGGCAAGGGCAACCCGGACTGGAATTACTCCGCGCCGCATGGTGCCGGCCGCCTGATGTCCCGATCTGCCGCCAGAGAGCGCCTGAACATGGAGGAATATCAGAAGACGATGGCGGGTATCTACACGACTTCTATCAACGAAGCCACACTGGATGAAGCACCTATGGCATATAAGTCATTGGAAGACATCATCGATGTGATTCGCGAGTCGGTGGATATCATCGATATCATGAAGCCGATCTACAATTTCAAGGCATCCGAGTAAACATAAAGCCGGACCCATTCAACCAACAGAATGGATCCGGCTTATTACTTAGCGTCGCATGCAGGATTTGAACCTGCACACCGGAAGAGCCCGGCTACTCAGAGATTAGCAATCTCCTACCTTACCAATTAGGCTTAATGCGACATAATAGTCCCAGGGAGGTTCGAACTCCTCGTTTCCAGCTTGAAGGGCTGGTGTCCTGACCGTGTTAGACGATGGGACCATTAGTGGCCCTGGTGAGACTCGAACTCACAGTCTCCAGCTTGAGAGGCCGGTGTCCAGAACCAGTTAGACGGCAGGGCCGGAATTGATGCAGTCATAGGACTTAATGAGGTCATACAACTGCAGTCACTATAATGTCATCGATCTTAGTGTTCCAGATTGAAGCCAGAACGATGAAGTTATCGATGGTGGGCATGGCATCTCCGCGCTGCCACTTGCAGACAGCGCCGGCCGTTATACCGCAAGCATCAGTGATATCAGCAATGGTCATACCGGCGTCAATTCTCATCTTCTTTATATTTGCGCCGGTAGCGATCATATCGATCATTATCATGATTGATTTCCCCCTTTCAAAAAAGTGTATTCGTTGAAAACTGCTGATGATCAGCAAGTGCTCCGAGTGGGATTCGAACCCACACTTGTGCGGGCTTAAACCGCATGCCTGCTGCCAGTTGGGCTACCGGAGCATAAGAAAAGAGCTCACCGTGGGATTCACGATGAGCTCTTTGGCAGCGAATACATCTTCTGAATGAGAGATTATGATAAACCGCAATGACAACTGGCTTCTCGTTTGTACCCACGCGAAATTGATCCCGTACGTTCCCGCAGGGATTCCAGTAAACTTTCGAGTTTGTACAATGGGAAGTTTCTGAATATCATTGTGACTTTATCCTTTCTTTGATGTCGAGGACATTATAACACAATCTGAGGAAAAAGCAATTGCACCACAGGTACAATAAACAGACAAAACTTAGAAGAATCCGAATGGTGAGTTCGGATTCTCTGTTTTTCCCGACTGTCAGTTCATGTTCTATATAGGAAAAAGATGCTATCTTATTTGATGATATCCTGAAAATGAATCAGATAATCTCATAAACCTGAATTATTCACCGATATACGGTGAAGACGGCTGAAAGCCGCATGTTTACTGCGATTTTGTAGTGTTGCTTCTTTCATCCG
>CACZQE010000440.1 GCA_902783205.1 uncultured Lachnospiraceae bacterium
CAGAATGCCTATCATTGTAAAAGAAAAGAAACTGCAATATAGAAGAGACCTCATATACGGATATCTGCTCCTATATCTGGCCTATCCTCAGAGAATGCACAGAGAGACCAGGAGAGATGCCATCGCACTGTTTGCCAATGTGATTTCCAGGAGAGCAAATATGTAGCTCAAGGAAGGGTCTCACCGAACGGACATGGTTGCAGAGTTATCTGCCATCAGTTCTTGATATTCCTCGGATTCAGTCAGGCTTTGTATGCTTTGAATCCGGTCTTTTTCGTTAATCTTTGTCCCCTTATAAAACAGTCGGAATAAAGCCTGCTTCTTGGTTTCATCCCAGCCAAGGCAGGCTTTTTCCATCAATGGTTTCCATCGCTTCCCCAGCTGAAAGTTGATCGGTATCTTCTGGTCTGTCACAAGAGAGAAAATATATGTCATCAGGCTATAAACATCCCCGGCGGGAGTCTCCTTGATCTGCTCCTGCCGGGACCCTGCCCGCCTGTATTCAGGCGGGACCGAGCAGTCGGCAGAAAGGCACATCGTATCTTTGTGCTTTTTATATGCCTGGCGAAACTGCATAAACTCCGGGCTATCCCCTTTCTCATCTATATATCTGTTACATAGCTCTTTTATAATAATCAGAAACTTATCCTGCGTCATATGCGATGGCCTCCTTTTTTCCATCTGTCAGTCAAAAAAATAATTTCGGTACCTATGTTTCAGTTTTTTTATCTTTCGAATCATCTGTCTCCTGAGAATGATTGATACACCCTTATGATACATATAATAAGTTAACAATACAGCAGTCAATAACAACACCGGAAACAACTCCAGAATCTGCATATGCCACACGAGAACGGAGAAGAGTATTCCGAATCCCAACCAGATATCTATGATAAGTCTTCGCTTTTCTTCGATCTCCAGGTGTTGAAGCAGAAATCTGTTACTGAAGAACCTTTTTTTCTCTTCGTCCTCATACTTTCTTATAATCGGATACTTTCCTTCTACGTAGATTTCCTCATTATAACGCTGAATCCCTCTGGCAATATAAACAGGTAAAATCCTCAGACATTTTACATCTGTCCTGAATTGTTTCCGCAATACATCCTCCTTATAATAACGGGCGGCAAACAGGAAATAAACAACCTCTTCGGCATAGGCCCGATCCCAGTAAACAGCGATGATATTTGCAGCCCCATTAACGACAAGAGCTATTAAAGTGACCGGCAGAAATACGATCTCCGGTATATGGAAATACCCTGTAAAAAAAGCACTCATGGCTGCAATATCCAGAAAAACTGCCAACAGAGTAATAAACAGCAAAACCAGGTGTACGATTCGTTTCGTGTTAATCAAAGTATCCCAGGCCATAATATAAATATTACGGATTGCCTGGATGTCCAGGTTGTCTATATATTCTTCCTCTTCATCCGGCCTCAGGATAAAACGACTGACACTCAGATGATTCTCTTTATAAAAAGGATTCTCAGGTTCAAAGATGTCTTTCTTATTGCATTCATCATACTCATCCAGAAAATACAGTGCTCTCTCATTTCCTTTGATACGAATGCCGGAGTAGAATCTGCCACTGTATGTCCTTCTAGCCGCACATGCAAATGTACAATTATCTTTGGGCAGATAATCTGCATACATGAATGCTATGATCGATGCAAAACCAAGTGCAAAAAACAGCGGTATGGAAGAAAGCCTGGCAGATACCAGAAAAACGGCAACAATCATTATGAAAAGTACGACCCAAAGATATGGCCGGTAAAACCCTCCATCCTTTCTTTTCTTCCCTACTGTCAGATGATATCCGTACTCAAAATAATTTCTTTCGGTACACAGACCTGAGTCATAAGACTGATTCGCAATCCTGGAAAACTCCTGATTAATGGCCAGGCGGAAACAAGTGTATTTCAGGGTAAAAACTATCAGGATGAGCAGAACACATAATGTAGCTCCCAGGTAGACCGTTGCTCTTGATCTTGCAAAGGTATGACTTAAGACCCATTTGCTCTGCACTCCTAAAGCGAGACAGACAATCGTCATGGCCAGGTAAGAAAGAATCGTGACAACCATGACAAAGAAATATCTTTTTTCATACCTTTCTGCATTCTTTCTAAACCGGTTTCCCTCCCGGATTCTTTCTCTTGCTTCCAGTTTTCTGA
>CACZQE010000441.1 GCA_902783205.1 uncultured Lachnospiraceae bacterium
GACGGATGCGCAGATCAAAAAGACGGTGATCGATGCAAAGGGTGATACCTGGGAAATCACTGTGACATATGGTGAAGATGCGCAGATTCCGGATGGAGCTGAACTGAAGGTTAGAGAGATCCTGCCGGAGGACGGAAAGTATGAAGAGTATTGTGAGAAGGCTTTCAATTCTCTTAATGCAGCTATGCCAGAAAAAGAATCCGAAACTGTTAATTTAAACAATGCAGAGCGTTATGAGGCTACAATTGTACCATTACCTGATAAAACAGAAGAAATCGGATTTGCAAGATATTTTGATATTTCGATTATCTATAATGAGATAGAAATTGAACCAAATGCACCTGTCAAAGTGAAGATTGAATATGTTGACCCGATTGAAATAGCGCAGGATGAAGAACTCCAAATCGTTCACTTTGCGGAGGATGGAATTGAGGTCATTACACCTGAAATCATAGGAAACGAGATCATTTTTGAACAGGACAGTTTTTCTGTTACCGCAACAATTGTGACCAATCCGTCTAATCCAGATTTGTTTAACACTTACAGATATGCGCTTCTGGCTTTGTATGAGGGTACCTATTATGAAGTGATGTTTGATGGAAAACTTCAGGAAGTATCCCCTATTGAGGGCACCACGAACAAGTATACCGTATCAATGGCAGAACAATGGGAATGGGCTAATGAATTTGATTGGTCTAGTTGGTCTTCTAATAATGTACTTAGAGTGACAACAAACGAAGGAACAAAATATATTGACCCTACAGCTTCATCAGGTATAAGTTCGTCGATCAATGGTCTTACCAGAACGACAAGTGGAAGCGGCTATTTGCTCAGCTCTAATAATAATTATCTCGGCATTTCAACAGATCCTGCGACCGGGGCATTGACGCTGAGCGGGACAAAAAATCGAAATGAAGCAGGGACATTTTTCTTTGCCTCACTTGAGCCAACGACTACTATAGGCCGTACTGTTGATCATATTGATATCGGGGTAGAGGCAAAGGCGAGTGTTACAATTCCATTAGCCTACGGTACTTATTATTATGCGGATGGAACTATCGCTGAGACAGTTGCAGTAGGCGAGTATAAATATGCTTCTGGTGTTAATAATGAGATACCAATTACCGAAGAAGATCTCATGAGTGCGACGATAAGTTCGTATACTGTGGAAAATGGGATACGAGTAGCAGATAATTCATTCATTATTAATGAATATACGAGTTCAACACAGGTTGGAGAAATCGATCAGGTGCGTATTGGCGGTAGTTTCCCCGTTGGCTGGGTTTCTCTGAGTGGAAACGGAGAAAGAGGTGACATAGAACGGTATATTACAGAGCAAAATCAGGTTCATTATGAGGTGGCTGTCACCAAAAATGTCAATCTTACACTTCAAAAAAACCGTGACGGAACTATGGCCGATTTGTACCAAAAGGACAATGATGGGAATCTGGTGAAATTGGAAATGCCGATTGATGTTGCCCTGACAAGTTCCTTTTGCTTCTGGGATGATGATAATGAATGCCCCGGTATTCCATATACAAGTGGGTATAATCGGAATGGCACAGGTCAGAATGCTAATGCTAGCTTATATCCTGCGGGCATGGATTTTAGACTCGGTACAACCAGCGACACAGATGCTTCTGTCGCCGCAATAGAAATAATAAAGTATACTATTAATACCGATGGACAGCTGATCAGTGTCAGAAGCGGGGGGACTTTTAATTTTGATATTTATCAGAATGCTGAAGGAGATGTTACAGCTCCTGTGGCATGGAGTGGAAAGACAGATGCCAATGTAGATTATTCAGGATATTCAAAAGTTGACACAAGATCAATAACGGCAGGATCGACAGGTTATGGGGTGGCTTATGACTATTCAGTGGACAAGGGGCTTGTCTACATTGAAGAAACGGGTGATTTACAAAACAGTACAATTACGGATACAGATGGCAACACGTGGGATTATGTTGACACATACATATTAACGGAGTATGCATGGAGAGATTCAAGTGATAATGGCAACCCTCTGAACAATCCCAAAATTCATTCAAATGTTAATCAGGATAATACAATGAGATCTATTCCTGATGTGGTCGGAGACTATTACAGCACAACATATGATGGAGATCTGCATAATACTTTCCTTGAATTCTATGTTTATAACGTTTACAAGGGCGGCGAAGTGGAATTCAAGAAAGTAGATCAATCTGGTTATATGATTGAGGGTGCCACCTTTGAACTGTATCTGACAGATCCAAGTGAAGATTCAGAAGCAATTACAGCTTACCGTGCTACATCTGCTAAGAATGAGGAGACTGGTCAGGTAGAAGTAGATTTCGGCAGCGTTGCATATGGTACTTACTACATGAGGGAAACAGAAGCTCCCGAAGGATATGTAAAAGATACGAGCATCTACCGCGTAGAAGTTTTTGAAGGTGAATCAGGAGCTGAATCCTGTAAGATTGAAAGAAAAACTGATGACGGATGGGTTGAACTGGATAAGGCAAATAACCTTTATGTTTTCCCGAACACGCCAAAGTATGTGAACGACTTTAATATTACAAAGGTTGATGAAAACGGAAAACAGGTAAACGGAGCGACACTTAAGTTCGAACGGTTGGTATCTACTGATCAGGGTGATCGGTATGTAGACTACGATTTCGATACGGGTACTTCCGGCAATCAATCAACCATCACAATAGGCACACAGGACATCTCATTGGGGACGGGTAAATATAGAGTATCTGAAACAACTGTTCCTACTGGATATGAGGAAACGATTGATTATATTTATCTTACTGTTAATGGTGAATATGCAACGGTTACCCTTACGGATTCATCTGGTAATGCTATCGCTGGGACAGTTGATCCGCATGACAGTAAAAAAACTACATATTCCATTACAAATGATGAGAGCCTTGTAATTGTATCTTTGGTGGAAACTACTACTACCAATGAAGGTGATAATGGCAACGTAATAACTTCCCACAGCTACAAATTACAAGTAGTTAATAAGTCAACTAGTCGGGGTGTAAAGATTCGTAAGGTTGACACATCAGAAACACCGGTTCCGCTGAAGGATGCAAAGTTTAATATTGTAATAGATGGTACGACCTATGTGCTCACATCAAACGAGGATGGTTACCTTGCGTTTAGCGGAAAGATTGTTGACGATGTTGAAGAAGAACTTGCAGAAGACGATCCATCTGGAATACTGACAAGTTTACAGAGTGGAAGCTATGTACTTTCAGAAACAGTTGCTCCTGCGGGTTATATTATGCTTGAAGGAAGAGCCAATATTTCAGTTGGATCAGAGGTTACATCTGATGTGGGAACTGTAAAAGCTTATGATGCTGATGATAATGAAATTGAAGATGGTGATACAGAAACAGAGGTTGCCTATTACGTTATCAGTATCGCAAATGCACCTGGTCAGCCTTTACCGAATACCGGCGGCCCCGGCACACGGCTCTTCACAATCCTTGGCAGCATTCTGATCCTTGGAGCGGGCGTACTGCTTTGGAGGAAACGGAGAATGATTTAACACAAGGTTGATAGAGAAGTCAGTCACTTCGGTGGCTGGCTTTTCTTTTGGGGTAGGGTTAGCTGTGGCTA
>CACZQE010000442.1 GCA_902783205.1 uncultured Lachnospiraceae bacterium
ACGGCGATGATGGAGCTGCGCCAGGTGCTGAGCCAGGAAACCGGAACCAGGGATTTTTGGGAGTAAGAAACGGAGGAATTCCGCGATGACCGGTAATGCAAATCCGAAGATTGAGGGAACACCCGTCAGCAGTACTGCGGACATTGGTACTGAGAACAAAAAAAGGAAACGAGATACCATTACAATAACCATCATCGGCTTCATCGTAGTAGCCGTCATCCTGATCTTCGGCACTTTATGGACAGGCCGGAAAGCCAGGAGAGGCACAATGGAAGCCGTGAAGTCTGTAAGCCTGCTCTATCTCGACGAACTGGCCGGCCGGCGGGAACAGGTGGTGGAATATAACCTGGAAGACAAGATCAATGTGATCAATATTGCCATCGGCCTTTTGACGGATGAAGATCTTGACAGTGTGGAGCATCTGCAGGCTTACCAGTCAAGGATGAAACGTCTTTTTAATCTGGAGCGTTTTGCCTTTGTCAATTCCGACGGACTGATCTACACTGCGGCCGGAATACAGGAGAATATCGATCATTATTCCTTTGACCCGCTTACGATCTCCGGTCCGGAGATCTCTGTAAAAGATCCTGAAAGCCCGGACAAGACTGTCGTCATAGCAGTGCCTACAGAAGGTATTTCTTTAGACGGCAGGGAGCTTGTGGCCTGTTTTATGGAAATTGACATGAAAGTCATGCTGCAGGGTGTATCCCTGTCCTCAGAGAACAATGGGGCGACCTTATGCAATATCTATACGAGCGACGGAATTGCCCTGAGCAATACCGTCCTCGGCGGCCTTGCAGTAGAAGACAACCTTCTGGGAGCCATGGGGCGTGCCGTGTATGATGAAGGTTATTCCCTGGAAAGGCTTGTATCGGATTTCCGGGAAGGAAGAAAGGGCGTAGTTTCCTTCTCCTATGACGATATCCGCGAGACCTTAAGCTATGTCCCCATACGGGGCACCAGCTGGCTCCTCACTTACCTCATCCGGGAAAACGTCATCAGTGAAGAGATCGGCTCGGTAACAGACGGCATCATCCGGAGCAGTCTGGTTCAGTCTCTCCTGACTGCCCTTGTTCTCTTCTTTCTGTTCGGCATCATCATCAGGCAGACCAGGAAGTCCGCACAGCTCATGCTGGAAAAAGAGACGGCAGAAGCGGCAAACCGGGTAAAGCAGCAGGAGATGGAGAACCGCCTTGCCCTGCAGGACAAGCTGCTTCAGGAAGAGAAGCGGAGGACGCAGCAGGATCAGATGATCACTGCAATGGCATCGGATTACCGTGTCGTCTACCATGTGGATCTTGATCGTGATGAAGCTGTCTGCTACCGCGCAGATCCGAATGATAAGGACCAGACTCCGGAAGGCGTCCGTTTTCCATATCTTGCACGTTTTTCCTATTATGCGCAGGAATATGTGGCAGAGAGCTACAGGGAGGGTTTCCTTCAGTTCATAGCCCCAGACAATATCAGGGAAGGCCTGGAAAATGAGGATATTCTTGTCTATCGTTATCTTGTCTGCCGCGAGGATAAAGAATACTATGAGATGATCCGGGTGGCGGGAGTTCGTCATGCAAAGGAACGGAGCGACCATCGGGTACACGCCATCGCGCTCGGCCTTACCGTCATAGACTCGGAAATGCGCAAATCCCTCAGCCAGAGGCAGGCGCTAAGTGAAGCCCTGACAGCGGCGGAGCAGGCGAACAAGGCAAAGACAGCATTTCTTTCCAACATGAGCCATGAGATCCGTACTCCCATGAATGCCATCATTGGCCTGAACAACATAGCGCTCAACGAACCGGATGTCCCTGAAAAGACCCGGGAATACCTCCAGAAGATCGGAAATTCGGCCCAGCATCTTCTCTCGATCATCAATGACATCCTGGATATGTCCCGTATAGAATCCGGCCGGATGATCATCAGAAATGAAGAGTTTTCCTTTTCCAAAAACCTGGAGCAGGTCAACACCATCATCAGCGGCCAGTGCAGGGATAAGGACATCAGCTACGATTGCCGCATGACCGGGAAGATCGACGATTATTATGTCGGCGACGGCATGAAGCTTAAGCAGGTCATGATCAATATCCTTGGGAATGCCGTCAAGTTTACTCCCTCCGGCGGCAGCGTGACTTTCCTGATCGAGGAAGGGCCGAGATTTGAGAATAAAGCCACATTGAAATTCACCATCAAGGATACAGGGATCGGTATGAGCAAGGAATACCTTCCTCACCTGTTTGATCCCTTCAGCCAGGAGGA
>CACZQE010000443.1 GCA_902783205.1 uncultured Lachnospiraceae bacterium
ACCAGCACGAGGAAATCGGTTACAACTATCGAATGAGCAATGTGATCGCAGGCGTAGTACGGGGACAGTTTCCCCACCTGGATGAGCATGTTTCCCGGAAAAAGGCAATCTATGAGAGGTATAAAGAAGGGTTCAAGGGTCTGCCGGTCAGTATGAACCCTTATGATGCCGACAGATCTGTTCCCAATTTCTGGCTCAGCTGCCTCATCATCGGTAAAGAAGCCATGTGCCGGCAGGTCAGGGACGACAAAAAAGCCCTGTATATCCCCGAGAGCGGGAAATCCTGCCCGACAGAGATCTTGAATATTCTGGCCAAATATAACGCGGAGGGGCGCCCCATCTGGAAACCCATGCATATGCAGCCAATCTATCGTTCCCATCCCTTTATTACGGTCAATGGAAATGGACGGGCCTGCAGCAACGCCTATATCAGAGAAACCGGCGGCATAGATGTCGGGGCGGATATTTTTGACAGGGGGCTTTGTCTGCCCAGCGACAACAAAATGACGGAGGAGCAGCAGGATCGTATCATTGAACTGGTCAGACGATGCTTTGACTGATTTCACCGGTAAACCAGCATAGAACCCGACAGGCGGCCAGCCTTATGGCTTTTCTGCTGTCGGTCTTATAATAGCGGCACCTATACCGCCGCAATAGAGGAGGCCCTTGTGAAAATCAGGAGACTGGTACTGCAGATTGCGCTCTGCTTCATTCCCAAATACAAAAACCGTGCTGATTTTTTAAAAAAGCACCATGTGTTTCACGAGTGCGGGGAGAATGTCCGGATTCAGTCCAGAAAGATCCCGCTCTATGCGAATCTGATTTCCTTTCACAATAATATCAGTGTCGCTTCGAATGTCACATTTATGACCCATGATGTCATGCATACAATGTTCCGGACGAAAAACGGAGAGAAGGATGCTTTTCAGGAAAATGTGGGCTGCATCGAAATCTTTGACAACGTCTTTATCGGGAGCAACACCACCATCGTCAGTGGTGTCAGGATCGGCCCCAACGCCATTGTGGCTGCAGGCGCGGTAGTTACAAGCAATGTACCTCCAGGAACGATCGTAGGCGGGGTTCCGGCTCGTGTGATCGGCTCTTTTGAAGAGCTGGAACTGAAGAGACGGAAGGAGATCTATCCCTCCGCCCTGGCTCCGAAAGGCCAGACCGTGAGTGCCCGGCTCGAGGAATACCTGTGGGAGCAGTTCCGCAAAGAGAACAAAGGAGAAACAACATGAATATACTGATTCTCGCTGCCGGCACCCGAAACAAGATCGTCCAGTATTTCAGGAAGTCTCTTGCCGGGACCGGCATCGTTGTGGCTGCGGATGCCAGTGAGCTTGGACCGGCAATTTATGATGCGGACAAATACTATATAGTCCCGCCGATTACTGATCCGGATTATATCAGCCTGATCCTGGATATCTGCAAAAAAGAGAAAATTCGTGGGGTTTTGAGCCTGATCGATCCGGAACTGAGCCTCCTGGCAGAAAACCGGGAGCGCTTTGCCGAAGCCGGAACGATCGTGATCGGAAGCTCCTATGATATGTGTGAAACAGCACTTGATAAATACAGGATGTATCACTGGCTTGTAGAACACGGTTATCTGTGCGCCCGCTCATGGATGGACAAAGATGCCTTTTTCCGGGAAGTGGATGCAGGAACTGTCTCCTATCCGGTTTTCGTCAAGCCGGCCAGAGGCTCTGCTTCGATCAGTATTTCTGTCGCGTATGACAGAGAGACGGTGGATTTTCTCTGCTCTCATGAGGAAGGGCTGATGATCCAGGAATTTCTGCACGGACAGGAGATCGGAGCGGATGTCTATATCGACATGGTTTCCGGTGAAGTCGTATCTGTATTTACAAAAAAGAAGATAAAAATGCGCGCAGGTGAGACAGATAAAGCCGTGAGCTTCAAGGATCCCGCGCTTTTTGCACTTATTGAGAAATTTGTGCTGGAAGCCGGATACAGGGGGCAGATTGACATTGACATTTTCGAGATCAATGGAAAATACTATATCTCGGAGGTCAATCCCAGGTTCGGCGGCGGATATCCGCATGCCTACGAGGCGGGATGCAATCATATGAAGCTCATTCTCAATAATCTTCAGGGAAAGGCAAATCCCAGAAGGATCGGCTTCTACGATGAAAATGTTTACATGATGAAATACAATGAAGTAAAGATTCTGCACAAATAAAGGAAAAAGACGCAAATCCGCAGACAGAATCAGGAAAGCAGGGCGGAACAGCCAGCAGCCTTTTTAGAACATGGCTTGCCGTCCTGAATCACAGCCAGGCAGCTGACAGGAGTAGCTTATATGTTTGAAGAAGCCCGGGGAAAAAAGCTCCTCATCATCGGTGGTGAGACAAATATCAT
>CACZQE010000444.1 GCA_902783205.1 uncultured Lachnospiraceae bacterium
ATGCTATTTCTTCATATATCAAAGATTCACATTTACATATCTATGACATATTTCAGCTTATTTTACCATTTTTCAGGATTACCTTGCAAGGAAATTTTATGCTTAGCTTTTTACATTCTGTCTCCTTGTCATCAGGGCAATACCTGCACCGGCAAGAGCGAGGAATAAACCGCCAAGGATCACAAAGAGTCTTGTACCGGGGCCTCCAGTAGAGGGAAGTTCAGCACCGGGTTCGTTTGGAATGACAAATGTCGCATCATTTTGAGCAGATGCCGCTGTATATCGAACATTGCTTAACGTACCTTCTGTATTGATTATCTCTCCCTCTTGTATATGAAATACAACTGGTGTTTCATTAGTAATCACATAGCCTGCAGGAGGTACGATTTCAATCAGCCTGTACTGTCCATCCGTAAGACCAGTCAGTTGGAAACCATTTTTCGGCACCGTAAACTGACCTTCACTATCCAACTCTGGGACAATCTGATTAGAAACTTTTACCCATGATGCATTTGAGTCAGCGCGATAGTCTAGTCTGAAAACTGAATTCTCCAAATAATTCGTACTGTTTGACTTCTCATCAGACTTGAAAATATCCACATTTACTTTAAGTTCAGTGTAATGATTTTTCAATTCGACTCTATTCTGCGCTTGAGCACCTGACTGCAAAGTCACTTGCCCTCTATATGTACTTTCTTCTTCATTCCAGGAGAACCCTGTTATTTTGACATCGCCGGCATCCGTCTTTTCTATAACCGTATAGGTATCGAGCGGCAGTGCAGAAAATTCAAGATCCGTGTCATCACTGACGGAAAATACCGCTTCAGAATCTCCAAATGAAACCTTGTCAGCCTGCAGATATTTACCAGAACTATTTTGGATTGTGACGTTAAATGTCTTCCTTTTATAGCTGTTGTACTGGCTGCTTGTCTTGATATCTCCAAGGAGTTCCTTGGTGATTGTAAGGGGAGCATCAGGTACCCTATTAATGATTGTCTGTGTTCCATCCTGATCAGTCATCAGTGTTGATGGATCCGTTATCGTCTGTCCATTTCCATCCACATATACAATTGTAGAGTCTGACGGTGTCTTTCCTGTCTCTGTAATATAATACTTATAGTAGTAGGATTTACCACTCACTTCTTCACTGGTTTTCAGATTCTCAAACTGTCCTTTCCAGGGATGATCCTGATCAATCTGATCATCAGGAAGAATGAGTGTTGGTCCATCATACTCTGTATCTTCAGCCCAATTAGTAGAGATATGCTGAATATCGGGCTGATTACTGTAGGGAGTTCCGTCAACAGTGATGTCATAAACGCCAGCTCCCCACCCTGTGTTAACATTTTCATCCCGAATATATATTGCAGCTTCTCCTGAGGCTGGCAATGAGATAGTAACAGGATCATTTTCATTCGGTTTGTTCTTATAATTCTCACTAACGTTCTCTTTATAATTCATAATCCCGCTATAGTTGTTGCCCCAATACCCAGAACTATACTTCCAGTTCACCTTAACCTGAGTGCCTCCTTTAAAAGCGTACTCTGATCCAACCTGGACTGGCGTATTGTTTTCCCTATAGCGATAAACCCTAAAAGTACAAGATTGAGGAACAACCGCAATATCCTGCTCATATCGGGAATACCTTTTTACTTTAAAGGTCGCAGAGGCTCCTGGTGGTGGTGGAACTATATTACCATTCTTATCCTGCCACTTCTTTTCAACAATCAATTTTATCGGTTCCAAAGGCTCATTGTAAATCACGGGAACAGCCGGGTTCTGCCCGATTGTTTCAATCTCCTGACCATTTTTCAGAACTTTAAATGTATAGTTTCCATTATTATTTTGGGCCTCAAGAGTATATACTGTCCCATCTTTCTGGTACCCTGCAAGCTCCTTAGTCTCCTTCAGATAATATTTTTGACCCTCTTTAGTGATTGCAAGATCTTCAAATATTAAATTACCGGAGGCATCTGTTGTCACTTCCTGCATCAAATCTGTACAGTCTTCATCTGAATAAAGACCGAACTTGACCCCTTTCAGGGGTTTGGTCGGATTAGCGTCTTTCTCGCATTTGGCAATCTTTACATTACCCTTTCCTTTTACCAAAGGCAGGTTGAATGAGATCATACAGTTAGAGTCACAGCCGCCACGTTCCAGATAAAAGATTTTCATCGTATGGGTCGTCCCATCGCCTGGAGTAATCCCGAGCGCTGAATAAAAATCAAAATCATTTCCTCTGGGGTTCTGCGCACCGGTAGCTGTAACAATGGCTGCAGAACCTGTATTATCACTTGATGAGTTTGTAGTAGCCTTTCCGATTATCGTAGCCTTTCCACTCTTAAAATCAATTGTTCCATCCACTGGCTGATGTAAGCCTCCGATATCAAGAACAAGATGACCGTCGATAAATACCCACATGTCATCATCACCGGAGAAATTAAAGTTAATGGGAGTCCCATTCGCTGAACCTTCAACTGTTCCGTTCTTTGGAATAAAGAAATCCATCTCCATTGCTACTCCAAGATGATGGTTCAAGCCGCTTTTCCCATTGTATCCATCCGGATTCAAATAGAGCGTTCCATTACGTCCATATTGTGATACATTGTTTTCATATTTCAAATCATTATAAACATGCGAATATGAGTCAAATGGGAAAAAACCTGCCGCACGTGCCGGATTATGTAAGTTTCCGTCCTTTTTTGTTTGGGCCAAAGTTGATGTATAAACTGTAAAATCATTCGTATAATTGTTGTTATTACGGTTCAGCTCAGCATAGTGTTCATCACTATCATAGATGTAATACCCATTTTTAAATTCAAACAGTTTATTGATATTGCCCTGATTTTTGTTTCCACCATAGACTCTGCGATCTGCAGTGTTAGCCTCTGGATTGAACAAATACTCAAGAGACTCATTTGTATTAAGGACAGGATATCCTTTCCCGTTATCGCTAAGATCATTCTTAACTATTCCCTGTAAGGCACGAATTTGATTATCTCCATTTCCATTATCAAGGCCAGTAAAGTCATTAATGCCGCTGCCTCCATCAGCGTTTCCGGCTCCCCATCCGAGGAATTTGAAGCTGGACTCATTATTAATACCATCAGTCTTGTTGTTATCTGTATTAGCTTTATTATCAGAATTATCTAATGACCCGTCCAAGTCATAATCGAACAGCCACATTTTAACGCCCTGACTACGTGTATCAGCAGTCGGCAGCACCTGCATTTGGTTAGGAGGGGTATCTGTAACCGGATCGGTCAGCTTAATCTCAAACCTCTGCCCATCTTTCGTTGTGACGGCC
>CACZQE010000445.1 GCA_902783205.1 uncultured Lachnospiraceae bacterium
CAGATAGATAATTGAAAGCCAGGAAGGAGATTCGCTTTTCACCGGGCTGGACGGTGCCGGTGAACAAAGGGGTTAAGAAGATTAAAGGGATTTGTAAACTAATTATTAACTTTCTTAATTAAAAAGGAGGAAACTCAAATGACAAGAAGTAAAACTAGACAGTTAGTGATCGCACTTATATTCGCGATTTTCATGACCGGATTTTTCTGGATCTCAGCAAACGCAGATCCGGCCTCGGCAATTACAGTCACAGTGCAGGCAGAAAATGATAACGGTGGCTTTATAATTGAGCCTAAGGAAATCGAAGTAACTGCTGGATATGCAGATTATCTAACTGATGGTTCTTATTACAATGATTATCCGGCATCGAATTCAGATGTAACAGCGCTAGATGTATTATTTGCTGCACATGCGGATTATTACGGAAATGATTTTGATGATGAATCATATGGTGACTTCATAGATGGAAGTGCTAGCTATATTACAACAATGTTTGAAATAGAGGCGGGTTCAGGTAATGATGGCTTTCCTGGAATAATGTTTGTTGTAAATGGAGTACAGCCAAATAATGGAGTGGTTCAACAATGGCCAGACTGGACTGGACAAGGACTTGATCCCACATATGGGTATACAACATATGCAATGAACCAGTCGGTGGTGAGCGAAGGTGATGTAGTTAATTTTTTCTTTATTAATTCATACAATGACATTTATACTTTTATTAACAGAAATAACACAGATCTGTTGGGATTCGATGGCTACAATACTACTTTCAACACAACAGATACTCTTATATTTAAGGGATATGATGTGTTCACCAGAGGATACATGGTTCGTTCTCTCTGGCAGGACGCTCCACTTGTTGGTGCTACCGTGTATGATTACAAAAGGCTGGTAACGGTTGGAACTTTGGACAACAATGGAAGTATCTCATTTAATGACAGTCAGGTACTTAACAATCTCGTTTCTGGAGATAATTATCTTACCATCATACCTTCTGTAAGCAATGTAAATTATATACCTATTTCCTTTAAGGTACACAAATAAGGAGAGTTTTCCTATGAATAGAAATGTATATAAACGCATATTGATTATGGCGCTGATATGTTCTTTTATAATGTCTATACCAGGGATGGGATTATCATATGCTGATGAAGAAGAACAACAACCTAAAGCTACCTTAAAAATACTATGCGCTACTAATAATAATCGAAAATTTACTGCTACACAGCATACAAAATTATATGGTGCTGACTTGAATGGTGATGTTATTACATCATTGGATGATGCATTATTTTCCTATTCAGGACGTTACTATTCTGATAATGCCAATAATCATCCTAAGGTTGCAGCAATTCCTAAGAATGAGGGCGCCAAAGTAACCATTTTTGTAACAAGTGGTCAGAGATTTAATGAAGGAGACGATTCCTGCTATGACTTTCTTACGGGTGAAGGCTATAATAAAAAAACAGAAACATATCACCAAAAGAAAGATGATGAGATTATAAATATGCCATGTTATCTGTTTTATACTGATCAATCTATTAATGATGGCAGTAGCCCAAGTGGAAGCATTGCTATGACATTTAGAATTGAAGTGTCGGAAGATGGTGTTACAAATAATTACAATTTTGTAACAAGTGGTAAGACCTCAGATACAGATGCGGCTTTAGCTAGGATTAAAGTAAATGCAAAAGATATCATTAAGAATCATACAGATGTATCCGATTTCACACCGTCTGCAAAAGCAATTGTAGATTTTGCAAAATCCAAATATCCTTCCTTAATTGATAGTGCAACAACTGTAGGTGAAGCTTGTGAACTGGCTAATCAGTTCAACATGATCGTCTGCAATGCTAAAGCAATTGATGATGAGACAAAGGAACTGCAATCCAAATTAGACAAAGCAGAAGGAGCGCTTGATAATATCGATTCGGCTGTAAGAGAAAGCGCAGATGTTGCGATTACAGCTACTCGTGAGCTGGACATGACAGGTTTCTCTGATGAGGATAAAAAAGTGATTGCTGATAAGCTTGAGGCATTGGGTGATCTGCTGGACGATGAAGATCCAAAGGCTTCTGTTGCAGAGATCTTTGCTGCAAAAGAAGCTCTAGATAAGGCCGTGATTGATGCCAAGGTGAATGCTCTAGAGACTGAAAAAGCTGCTGTGGAAGAAGACCTTAAGGAAGCCAATGCTGCTCTTGAAACAGCAACTGAGGAGACGATCCC
>CACZQE010000446.1 GCA_902783205.1 uncultured Lachnospiraceae bacterium
CATTTAATTAGAGGTATCTTACTTTAGTATGTAAATGTAAGTGTGCAATATTGATATGTTACGCTAAATGTGTGTGTGTCGTGCTATCGTTTACGGGTTACAAACGGCGGAACCGGCTTTCGCCTGCCCCCTATATAATAAGGTGCGCGATGCATGACGCACTTTATTATCAGAATAAAATATTACGCATACCGGACAAGTGTTGCTCCATCAGTTCCAGTACATCCTGTTTCATCTTATCACCTAAGCCGCTTTATTTATTAGTTATATCTAACACATGTTTAATATAACTAATTACAGTGAATACGTCAAGGCCTCCAGGTGAGAATATTTCTCATACTTCGCAATGAGATCAGGATTGTTGATAGATTGTGCAGCAGGGCAGATGTCGTCGGCTGGATGATTCCGGCCACGCCAAGAATGATCAGACCTCCGTTGAAGCCTACGATCGAGCGATAGTTTCTGCGGATCCGGTCCACCAGACCGTCGCTCAGCTGCTTTAAGGTTAGGATCTCGTACAGGCTCCCGGCACTGATCGTAATATCTGCCACCTCACGGGCAATCTCAGCTCCGTCCCCGATTGCGATACCCACATCGGCTGCAGACAAGGCCGGAGAATCATTGATGCCATCTCCGATCATAATGACGGTTCTGCCGGCCTGTTTCTCCCGCTCCACATAGTTCGCTTTGTCCTCCGGCAGTACTTCCGCAAAGTATTCATCCGCCCCTACGATCCCTGCGATCGTGCGGGCAGTCCGGTCGCTGTCTCCGGTCATCATGACCACTTTGGAGAATCCGGCCTCCTTCAGTGCCTTTACCACCTCCGGAGCTTCCTCCCTCAGCGGATCGTTAATACATATGACCGCTGCCAGCCTTCCTTCGATCGCCAGATACAGATGGGAACAATCGGTGGGCAAAGTCCGGAATAATTCCTCCTTGCCTTCCGGAATCGTCGCATTTTCATCCTCAAAAACAAAATGATAACTTCCGATCACTGCCCGTTTTTCATCAATCGTGGTTGCAATGCCATGGGCTACAATATATTCTACCCGGGAATGCATCTCCTCGTGAAGCAGCCCCTTCCTGGATGCTGCCTCCACCACCGCATTCGCGATCGAATGAGGGAAATGCTCTTCCAGGCAGGCAGCAATGCGCAGGAGTTCATCCGGCTCGTGCCCGTTAAAAGAAATGACATCACATACCGTTGGGGTTGCCCGGGTCAGGGTTCCGGTCTTGTCGAAGACAATGGTGTCCGCCTGGGCTACAGCCTCGAGAAATCTCCCTCCCTTAACCGTAATCTGATGGTGCCCGGCTTCCCGGATCACCGAAAGCACGGAAATCGGCATCGCCAGCTTTAAGGCGCAGGAAAAATCAACCATAAGGACTGCCAGGGTCTTGGTGATGTTCCTGGTGAACAGCCATACCAGGCCCGTTCCGGCGAGAGTATATGGCACCAGCCTGTCCGCCAGGTGTTCCGCCTCGCTCTCCAGGCCCGACTTCATCTTTTCAGATTCTTCGATCATGCGGACGATGTTCTCATAGGTGCTGCTGCCTCCCGTTTTCTTCACCTTGATGATCAGTCTGCCTTCCTCCACAACTGTGCCGGCATAAACGGTACTTTCTTCTGTCTTGCGGACAGGAAGGGACTCTCCGGTAAGGGAAGCCTGGTTTACCATCCCCTCACCCTCACAAACGGTGCCGTCGAAAGGAATCACATTTCCCATGTGAACGATAACCCGGTCCCCCGGCTTCACTTTGGAATAGGGTACCTGGACTTCCGTCTCTTCCGTCCTGATCCAGACCTTGTCCACATTCAAAGACATGATCCGGGCCAGGTCGCTCACGGATTTCTTGTGAGTCCATTCCTCCAGCAATTCGCCGATACGCAGCAGGAACATGACGGAACCGGCAGTATTTGTATTCCCCCTTAACATGGATACCGTGATAGCCGTAGCATCAAGCACCGGCACTTCCAGTCTGCCTTCCCGCAGACATGCCAGTCCTTCCCGGATATACCTGGTTGCCCTCAGGGCATTGATGCAAAGCCGGACCGGGACAGGCAGCAGAAGTCTGCCGGCATAATGCCGCAGGACCATCATCACCAGGTTTTCCCGATAGCTGCTGTTCATCTCCCTGCCGGAATGAGCCAGATAATCATCCGGCACCCGGCATTCTTCAAAATGAAACTTCTGCATGCTGCGCAGGATTCTTTCCCGGTTCTTTTTATCCGGGTCTGTTTCAAAACAGATCGCCACATCAGAAGTGCTTTCATATACCTTTGCCTTATCTGCACCGGCAGTATTCTCCAGATAGTACTGCAGGGTATCCGCCTGCCTGCAGCTCATTTTCTTTATGTCCATCAGATGGATCCGAATCCGTCCATCTCTCTCATGCTTAATCTGAAAC
>CACZQE010000447.1 GCA_902783205.1 uncultured Lachnospiraceae bacterium
AGAATTTGATAAGAAGAGGAGGAAGTTATGAGTTTGAAAAACACCAGATATGCTCTAATGCTTGTCCTGTGTTTTGCCTTGTGTCTGTTTATAGGAAAAGCAGATACTCAAGCTGTTGTAAAGAAGGCAGTCAAGGCCAGCAAGTTCGGTTATATCAATTCGGAGAACAGGCTGGTGCTTAAGTTCGAAGATTTCTCCACGACCGGGTATTCCTATAAGTTTTCTAACGGAAAGAAGACGTATCACGGTAAGAGAAAGTTCAAGACAGGACAGAACGAAGTCGTGATCCCCCTGGGCAGGTACTATGCACCGAAGACCAGGTATAAACTGACTCTCACAGACTTGTCTGACCCGACAGATTCCCTTTCCATGTATTATTACACAGGAACCAAGGTAAAGAATCTTAAGGTCAAGGGACTTAACTATAAGATTAAGGCTGACTGGAGAGCCGTTCATTCCAACTATTCAGAGTATGTTCTGGGTGTCTGCAGTTCTCCGGCTGCCACCAAGGCTGCTGCCTACAAGAACAATATCTCCGGGAAATCAAAGAGCGCAGTTGTAACCGCAGCCAGACTGAAGTCCGGCACTTACAGGGTCTACATCCGCAGTGTGAAACATTTCGGGAATAAAGCTTATTACGGATACGGTATGGTTGACAGCTACAGGCATGCTGCTAAGCCGGCCAAGGTTCTGGGCATCACCGGAACCGTGGGAGCGAACACCGCATCGATCAGCTGGAGTCCGGTAAAAGGTGCCACAGGCTATGTGATCTACCGTAAAAAGAGTGGCAGCCATCGCTTTAAGACAATCAAGAGCGGCTATCAGGGAACCAGCCTTACCGTGAACGGATTAAAGGGCGGCAGGACCAACGTGTTCCGCGTGCGGGCCTACACAAAAGTGGGCACCAGCGTTTCCTACGGCCGGTACTCATCCAATCTGAAGCTGAAGGTGCCGGATGTGGCCGGCAGAGTCAGACATGTCCGCTTTAACCTGAACTCCAGGTACAGACTGATCCTCGACTGGGACCGTACTCCGAAGGCGACATCCTACAGGGTTTATTATAAGCTGGCGACCAGCAGCAAGTACAGAAAGTACAGCACTACCAGGAAGACAGAAGTTCTTCTGGACAAGCTCAAGGAGAACACCAAGTATAACTTCATGGTAGTAGCCTTTACCAAATGCGGCGGAAAGTGGTATAAGAGCACAAAGCCCGCAGTCGTGAAGACGATCATTCCGAAGGCTTACGTGAGCAGGAACTATAACCGCATGCTCGCCAGCCGGGTAAGAACGATCAAGTATACTTCCCGAGGAAGTAATTACACAAGAAAGAAATATCCGAAAGCAATCAAGGAAGCCTACGTGAACTTCAAAGGATATAAGAGTAAGACCAAGTACCTGATCTGGGTCAGCCATTACACACAGCAGGCTACGATCTTTAAGGGCCACAAGGGTCACTGGAAACAGACCCGTGCCTTTACGATCGGATCGGGAACCCACCATAACCATTCTCCCCGAGGGGTATTCAAGATCTCCTACAAGGAGAGAGGCTGGTTTTATTCCTCCACAAAGATCCTTTATGTCACCCATTATTGTGGTATGAATTCCTTCCATACAAGACCTTTGTGGTATAATGGTTCTGTGGCAACTTCCACGATCGGGCGGCCGGTATCCCACGGATGCGTCCGCTGTTATACATCTGACGCCAGGTATATCTGGAAAAATATACCGAGGGGAACGACTGTCGTTTCCTGGTAATCTGATGTCCCATTGCTATATCAAACCTCCGGGTCGAAAGATCCGGAGATTTTATCATGAAGGAGATTTTTATGAGTACAGCTAAAGAAAGGAATAACATTACAGATCTGTCCCGGACCATGGTCGTGCTTCTCTATCTGGCATATGCAGCTGCCTACCTGCTGAATCAATTGATAGGCGGTCCGGCTCATTTTCTCCTGCTTGCAGCCTACGGGATATGCCTGCCCGGCATGTTCTTTGCGGCAGGCATGGACTATGCATCCGTGGAACAGGGAGAGGCTGACCCGGGGAAGGTTTATCTGAAAAGAGCTCTCCTGTATTATGGCTTCTATTTTCTGATCGCCCTTGTGACGGAAGTCGTGATCAACCGGCGGGAACCCTTTGACACGATCAATGATCTGCTGGCGGTCCTGAGGATCCCCGGTCTTACCTCGGTCCTTCTGTCCCTGGCAGTCCTCTACCTGCTTCTGGCCTTTATCAGACCAAAAGTAAACCGCATTCTGGACAAGCCTGCCATCCTGGTGGGAGTCTGTGTGATCGGCTTCCTGCTGGTCCTGATCCCGGAAGGTCTGATCGGATACGGTCTCTTTGGAATCTTCATCGGCGGAGATGTAGCCGGTGCCGTTCCAATCGCCTGCCATATAGGGACTTTCTTCCTGGGCCTTTTCTTTGTGAGAAGAGAGGACCCGGCAAAACCGCTCAAAAAGGATGCGTTGATCGCTGTGGCCCTGGTCCTTGTGGGAGCTGTTCTTTTCGTCCTTGGAATCAAAGACGGTGCCTATATCCTCGTCGGAACGGGCTTTGCCCTGCCGGCATTCATGATCATCCGTGCACTCTGTCCGGTCTATCTTAAGATTGAGCAGGCGATCGTCAGCAAGGTGATCATCCTGGTGAACCGGCTGATGGATTTCCTGATGCGGGGCGGACACATTTTCTCCGAAGGAAAGACCGGAAAAGAAAAGACAAAGAATGCAGGCCTCTTCATCGGGATCTACACGCTGCTGTTCGCAGTATGTGCGCTGTTTATCTTTATACCTTATATCCTGGAAGACCGGACCATGATCTGGTATGTGGACGGTCTTGCTCAGTATGTGCCCAGGATGCATCGATTTATCAGGGTAATGCCGGAGATCCTTAAGAGCATTGCCCACGGAAACCTGAATTTCCAGCAGTATGATTTCACCAGCGGAATGGGCTCTGACCTGACGGTCAGCTATGAGCCGGTCTACTGGCTGCTTCTGCTCTTCGGCATCAAGCATGTGGAGACCGGATATTCTGTTCTGGTCATCATCCGCTATTTCCTGGCAGGATTATCCATGTGTACCCTGCTCCGGTTCTTTGATAAAACCCGTCTGACTGCGCTGACAGTCAGCATGGTTTATGTGTTCAGCGGCTATGGGATCTATGCCGGAACCAAGCACGGACAGTTCCTCGTTCCCATGATCATGATGCCCCTGCTGATCATCGGCATGGACCGTCTGATCTGTAAGGGGAAATGGTTCTTCTTTGCAGCTATGGTGTCCCTGACCCTGCTGAGTTCCTACTATTTCTTCTACATGTGCACGATCGCACTGGGAATCTATTTCCTTGTACGGGTTCTGTGTAACGAGAAATACAGGAACTGGAAGGTCTTCTTCGGGAGGGGCTTTACCGTCGTCGGCACCTATATTATAGCCGTGATGATCGGAGCCTTGACCCTGATCACCCACTTCGGTTCCTATATCGGATCCGCCCGGTCCGGCGAGGGGGCTTCCCTGGACAAGTTCCTGACCCCCACCAGGCTATTCTACCGGGTGGAGTGGATCTACGACTTCATGATCACCTATCTGTCAGCCAGCTACAGCCCGGGCCTCTGGATGAAGCTGGGCTTCACTCCCCTGGCGATGATGGTAGTGATCCCCCTGTTTATCAGAAAAGGGAAAAAAGAACAGAAATGGCTCTTTGTCCTGCTGACCCTCATGTGCCTGATCCCCTATGCAGGCTTTGTATTCAGCGGATTTGCAGCGGCCAACAACCGCTGGACCTTTATCTATGCGCTGCTGGTTTGCTATATCCTGGCCGATAATATCGACAGGCTGGCGGCCCTGTCGGTGCTGGAGCAGGCCTTTATGTTTGGACTGACTGCCCTGTACGGTGTGATCATCTACGTGGAGCCGAGAATCCATACGGACGAAGGATTCTATGCATTTTCCGCTCTGGCCTTTGCTATGATCGTTCTTTTCTTTATCAACAGCGAAAAGTTCCGGATCGACAAGAAGGCTGCAAAACTGATACTGGCAGGATTCGCGCTCTTTACCGTTGTGGTCAACGCCTTCCTGTTTGTAGACCATACCGGAGACATTGAAAGGCGTATGGACACCTATGTAGCGAAGGGAACCTCCCTTAACAGAATGTCCAACACGGCCCTCAAGTACCTGGATCAGGTGGAGGGCTATGATCCGAATGAATTTGTCAGAAGTACCAACTCCGCCACCCTGGGAGATATCAGGTCCAGCAGTCTGGTACTTGGATACAACGATATATCAACCTTCACCAGTACCCTCGCCAGCAGTATCGTCCGCTACAACCGGGAGATGCAGAACTCCAACTGGAACTGTGTAAGTATCTATGGTTACAACTATCGGACCTACCTGCATGAGCTGGCAGCCGTCAAGTACCTTGGTGTAGCCAGCGACAAGAAGTCGCTGCCTTTCGGCTACAAGAAAGTTTTCGAGAAAAAGGAAAAAGACAAGAAGTATTCCATCTTTGAGAACCAGTATGCCCTGCCGGCAGGATACACTTATGACAAGGTAATTTCCGACAAAGCCCTGGAAGGCAAAAACGGTGTGGAGAAGCAGGAAGCCACCATGAAGTATGCCATCATCAGCGATGAGGCAGCAAAAAAGACCAAGGTTCCGGTTGCTGATAAACCTGAATTCAGCTGCAGGAAGCTGAAGATCAAGAAGACCAAATTACGAGGAGATATCACGATCGAGAACGGCCTGATCACCGTCGGGGAAACCGGCGGCGTCCTCACCATGTACTTCGACGGAGAAGACAATGCGGAAACCTACATCTGCTTCGACGGAGAGATCTCAGCGATCAAGGACGGTAAGGAACATTTTCTGAACACCAGGATCAAGGCGAAGAAAATGGACTACATCTACAAGTTCCGGATTGACTCCTACGCAACCGGTCAGAAGGGCTACCTGTTCAACCTCGGCTACCATAAGAAGAGGCTGAAATACTGTAAGATGAAGTTCATGGAGCCGGGCGTGATCGAGTGTAAAGATATCTCCATCCTGTCCCAGTCCATGAACGATTACGGCCAGAAGGTTGCCAACCTGAAAAAGGAATCCATGACCAATATCAAGGCGGAGAACAACACCTTCTCCGGAGACATCACGGTCGGCACAGATAAGATCCTGGTGATCTCCCTGCCTTTCCAGAATGGCTGGGAGGCCTATGTAGACGGCAAGAAAGCCGACATCATTCAGACCAACTACGAGTTCATGGGACTGGAGCTGACCCCCGGATCCCACCACGTAGTTCTGCGCTATCATATCCCGGGGCTGAGACTGGCACTCTACGCGATGCCCGTCGGTATAGTGCTCTTTGCCCTGATCGTGCTGGGAACCATGATCTATAAAAAACGCAAACATAAATAAGAATTTTTTCCCAAAGCGGCAGGTTTTCATGTGCCATACATGGAATCCTGCCGTTTTTTTGGAGGGAGGGGAGATAAATAGCAGCCTGTAGACTGACCCGCTGCGTTTGCTGTTTCGGTTCGTGCGCCGATTATCCGTCATTCGCGCAAACTCGCTTCGCATATTTAGCTCAGCACTTAATGCTTCAGAGCATCACTTTGCATGCTCCGCTCGGACAAGCGCTCGGTGACGGAAACTAGCACAAACCTCAACGACGCAAACTATGCAGATGGTCTGTCTACAGGCTGCTATTTTCGCCCCTCTTAACAAAAAATCACGGCAAATCCCGTGTATTCATTCCCTTGTAACCTGCTGCTTCCCGCCAGGCCCGATGCCGGACCTACCCCGGATGGGGGCGACGGGGGGAGTGGCCGTCGCCGAGCGCTGTGGGATGCCCTGGGGCCCGAAACTGCCAAGCCGCTCTTTTGAATCGGAGATTCTTCTGGAGTTAGTTTTTTCTGAAGAAATCGCCTGGGCAGTATGAGATTATGCAAGGACTGTCTGAGGAAATGGTAACTGCTTACAGTGAAGAAAATCCGTTTCAAGCCCTCCGACGTTGTTCGAGCAACGCGAGTTTAGGAGGAGGGCG
>CACZQE010000448.1 GCA_902783205.1 uncultured Lachnospiraceae bacterium
CACCACCGCTCCTGCCTCAGTAAAAAGGCGGGTGATCTCTGTCCCGTACCTCTCTTCCAGGTCCTTCTCCTGATTACCATAGGAGAAGTAGACCGGAGCGATACCCGACAGGTCGCTGATCAGGTCAATGGCAATGGAGGTATTCTCCCCGGACTTGCAATTCACAAGGTCTCCGGTGATCAGGATCAGATCAGGCTTCTCCTTCTCTACCGCCCGGACCAGCTTCTCATTTCCTTTTCCGAATTCGGAATCATGAAGATCTGAAAGCTGGACGACGCGAAACCCATGCTCAATCCGATCTGAGGAGATGGTGTAATGGGTTGTCTCCAGGCCATACTTTGAGATATAGAGCTCATATCCGACAAAGGCGATACCTATCATTAGGATAATGCAGCTAATGCGTAAAAAATTTCGTAATTTTTTCATTTGGCGTAAAATTCTTTCATCAGCAATTAAAAGGGATGATCTATGTCATAGATCAGTTCCCCATGGTAACTCGTACCCTTAACAGGGGTCATATAGTCGCCGTATTGTTCTGACAGGCGTTTATCCCAAGCGCAGGGACATGGGAGGTCTCTCCCCATGAAAGGAAGCATCACCGTCTTGTCATACCATTTTGACTCCCATATCAGATTCTTTTTTCCGGGGTCAAATATCAGGGCTCCACACTTTTCCCCTTTCTTTTTCTTCCATCCGGCAATCTGACAATACCATCTGCTTAGTTTTCTATGATTGGCAAATATTTTGGCCAGTTGATACAGTTTCTTCAGGAGGCAGTCCACCAGCTTGTTGTTGGCTGTCTGTACCCCGTCCCTATCGGCTTCATACCCATGCAGAAGAGCCCTTATACACTTCATTATTATTAATTGAGCCTTTCTGACCAACACATTTTCCGGAACATTACACAGGGCGAAGATATCGATGAATACTCCTTTATTGAAATGAACGGGATACCGTTTTTCTCTGTTGTTATAGCCAGTGGTATCACTTCTTCTGACTTTTAGCAGATAAGGCTCAAAGCCATCTTCCGTCTCCCAGGTCTGCAGAAAATAGTTGCCGGTGAATTCGTCCCGCAATTTTGAGAAGGCCATGTAATCCTCATAGGGCATGATGATGTCGATATCATCATCCCAGGGAATATAGCCCTGATGGCGAACTGCCCCCAGGAGGGTTCCGCCGTCAGCGTACCATGTCAGATTATGTTTTTTACATACTCTCTCGAATTCTGACAGTATATCCATCTCGACAGACCATAAACCCTTTAAGTCTTCCGACACCTCCGAATATTGATCTTCCCACATTTTGTCAGTCAAATCTGCAACCTTCTTACTCATAGCCTTTCACATCTTCTCTGAATATCTTCACGCAAATGTTTTGGTGAAAACTCACCCTTGTAACCATAATCCACGTCCTCGCGTTTTTTAACCCAGTCCCAATCGATATCTCCTACTAAGTTATAGTACTTCATGAATCTGCTGTCGTAGAAAGGAAATCTATGAATATCCGGGTTGTTGGTCAATAATTTCTTATTATATGCGACTGCCTCGTAAGCCCTGAGGCTCATCCCCCTCTGGCCTGGCAGACAGATTTCCAGTATGCAGTTGCTTTGAAGTGTCTTTTTTAATACTTCCCGGTAGGACATATAATTCATCAGGCTTGTGGAGACAGATTCTCCGTATTCCTCAAAGGAATCATCCGGCTCATATATCACCAGGTCTATCCTCAGGTCAGCCCCTTCTTGCCGGGAAGCATCCAACACAGCCATAATGTCTTCTTTTCTTTCCTTGATAGCCATACAGGAGTACATATCATATGCCGGGTCTTCTTCATGATTCAGATCAGGCAGCACCGAATAGGGCGTATGCATGAAGATAAAACCGTTCTTCTCAGCCTCCTGATGATCAAAGGAATAGACCAGATCAAATATCCCTTTTTTACGCAAATAATTGGAGTATTTTGATGCTTTTCGCGAAAGCAGATCGATATAGAAAAGTATATAATATATATTGGAATGTCTTTTTTTATACTTTAACAATAGTTCAAAAGGAGGTCTGTGAAACTTAAAACTGGTATTCAGGAAAAATACATATACTTTATCATATTTTTCTGCGGCCTTGCTTATAACCTCTTCCCAGTGATACTCTCCTTCCAGAATCCAGTTCAATTTTCCGAAGGTCAGCATCTGCCCTTTTTCTGAAATCAGGAGTTGCTGCCACCTTCGCTTCAATTCTGTTTCATAAACCGTTGTAAATAAGGGGGTATCAGAAATATCCAGAAGCATGGTATCGAACATGGAACTGTATCCGTTGGATTCCTGAACATAGATAAAAATGCTATCCTTCTTCTCTTCCTTGTACCGGTCTCTGTGCGAATCTTTTTTTCTCATATTTTTCTCCAACAATTAAGGTCGGATCGTCAACTATTCTCCACAACCTATATAAGAAGGGAAATCGATAGAAGAGATAAAAAATGATTTTTCTGTCATTTTTTCTCCACTTAGCTTTCCTCATGCACTGTCCAATCAAGGAATTGATCTTGCCTTCCGTTTCCTTGTCACCGCGCAGCAATCTGCATTGATATCTCGTGGCAAAGGATTGCTTGATAACCTCCTTCAGGTATGCGTTATAAAAGGAATTACACTCTCCAAAGTGATTAAGTCTGTGATACAGTGAGCGGAAAGTATGATATTTCTCTTTATAGGATCCTGTGTGGACAAGAGAATCATTATGATCCAGGTATCCGTATAAAGGAAGGTCAATCCTGGCAATTCTGATTTCAGGATTACGCAGGAATACTTCTGCATTAAACAAAACATCCTCCGCAAATCTCACGTCTTCATTAAAAAAAACATTCTCCAATATCTCTTTTCGATACAGTTTGCCCCAGACATAATACTTTATGCCGGAATCAGAGAAGAATTCTTCTCTTGGAACGATCCTTGCTTCCGGAATGCCTATCTCCTGATTTCTCTCATATTCTTCCGTCCTGGAGATCCGTTCAAAGCCGGTTACCATAATGTCGGA
>CACZQE010000449.1 GCA_902783205.1 uncultured Lachnospiraceae bacterium
AGGGCAAGGACGCAGGGCTGTCCGGGGACATGAGCATCAAAGTCCGCGAAATAGATCAGAGCAGCAAGAAGCTGAAGAAGGAGTATGATTCGTTATACGGTGATGCGCTTGAGGCAGTACAGAGGGAAGAGGGTTCTGATAAACCTTCTGAGTTTGCGTTCGCGAAGTTCTATGACATTTCCCTCATGGATGGAAAGAACGAAGTAGAGCCTGACTCTGTCGTTGATGTAAAGATATCATTCGGAAAAGACCTCCAGAAAGAACTCAAGGTCGCAGATACTGACAGAATTTATATTGTCCATTTTGCTGTAGATAAAGACACCGGAGAAGTTACACCGGAAATTCTCGATGCTGATTCTACAGACATTACAGTAAAAAACAACAAGATAACTGAGGCTGCGTTCACTACAGACAGTTTCTCGGTATTTGCCGTGGTATATACAGTGGATTTCCACTATAGCGTAGATGGCAAAGAGTATGATTTCAGCATGGACGGCGGCGGATCCGTATCCTTAAGCTCCCTGGTTGAAGCACTAAAAGTCGATGATAATGCTGAAGCGTTTGTTGCAAATGTTAAAAAAGTAGAATTCAGTGATCCAAAGCTTGTCTGGGCTGGTAAGGCTGATAAAGACACCACAATAGGAGAGCTGAAGGAGGCCAATGGGCTAAAGCCTGAATACAGCAAGGATCTTACAAAAGAGCAGATTGTGAAGGCTGATGCTCAGACGGTAAAGGCCGGGGACTGGGCATTGATAAGCCTGAAGCCATTTGATACAGAAGAGAGTCTTACGGTCACCATGAAGAATGGGGATCAGTTTGCGGTGAAGGTAACAGATGCGCAGATTTCCGCCAATGCTCTTACTGCAGATGGAAAGACTTATAAAGTCACAGTAACATATGATGATGACGCTGGGATTTCTGAAGGCTCATATCTGGAATCCAAGGAGATCCTTTCTGACAGCAAACTGTATGAAGGGCTTCTCAGTGATGCTGCAGCTGCCCTGGAAACGCAGGAAGAGGATATCGAACATATCAGATTTTTCGATATCACGATTCGAAATGGGGAAGAAGTCATCGAGCCGAAGAAGGCTGTTACAGTGAAAATATATTATGATGATCCTGTAAGCTGTGACGGAACTATGGACTTTGATGTGATCCACTTTGGAAGTGAAGGGACAGAAGTCTTTTCTCCTGTGGTCAAAGTTAACGAGGAAAACCAGACTGCTCAGGAATTTAGCTTCCAGACAGAGTCCTTCTCCACTTTTGCCATTACCTCTACTCCTACCACTGTCGCACAGCTTGTGGGCCATGAATATGTTCTATATCTGAGCAGCGCAAATGTGGTGGTCTCACCGGAGGGACAGAATAATAACAATCGGCTCAAGGCCATTTCTGCAACAAGCAACGGCACCAGTATCACTGCAGATGATGTGGATGAGCTGCCTGTCTGGAAAATTGAAAGCGGCAGCTCGGATAATAGATATCGGCTGAGCACAACGTATAATAACCAGAAGGTATATCTCCATATTGAAAACAGAAATGATGGTAGAGTATGGGTCGACAATAATCCGCAGGATCTTCGTATAATGACAAATGTATCGTCGGGCAACAGTGTGAGATTCCGGATAGCTTATGATAATAATGGAAATAATCCTAGTAGTCTGGACCTGGACTATGGCCAACCTGCGAATGGGTTTCATGCATATGCAGGCGGGGATAACAATCAAAATGAGCTGTTTACGCTGTATGAAATCGGGGAGGAGGTCCGGAGAAAAGTCACCGTACATTTTGTGGATAGAAATGGCAACCCGTTGACGGATGTTAGGTACACCGGAACTAACAGCTATGTCACCAAAAACGAGAACGGTACCTTCACGATCCTCAATGACTGGCATGGCAGTACGGGAACTATCAGTCTGGAAAATGATTTTGGTTTGTCCAGGTACACCTATGCCAATACGCACCTGGCGAAAAACACGGATACAACATGGCCGACGGTACCGTACAATTATACACTTGACGGTATCATCATTGAACCAACGTTCACTTCTACCGGGCACGCCCTGCAATATAAAACTGAATATGGCGGTGATAGAACACGGGGAAATACCAGTGAAAACCCTGGTTTCCATTCGTATGACTTTGCCGAAGCTTTTTCGGCTCATATTCCTCCGGAGAGGGTGGCTCTCAGTGAATATGCCAAAGCGGGAGATCAGGATGTTTACGTGGTCATGGATCCAATACCGTCGGCCAGCAGTACGGGCGGAACCGGTGGAACCGGCGGATCCGGTGGTTCCGGAAGCAGCCAGTTTGCAGGCATGGATCCGACATTCCACAAGGAGCTTATAAACAATTATGACGGCACTTATGAGCTGTCCTTGAGTGTTGTTGGTAAGGCGCTCAACGAGTCTGAAACGCCTAAGGTCAATGTACTGCTGGTAGTAGACACTTCGTCCAGCATGGTAGATCCTAGCAATGATGTAGACTATAAAGATGACAATGGGAATAATAAACATGGCCATAGGCTGGATGCAACTAAGGTCCAGCTTAGAAAACTGGGGCAGAAGCTCCTCGGAAGGAATAATCTGCAAAATGCTGATTCCAATGATGATGATATTGTCGAAGTAGCAATGGTTACCTTCGATGGAGCTGCATATCCCGACACCCTGGATTGGACGAATGACTATAGCAGGTATGCACCTGTTGTCAATGACCTTGAAACGCATAGAGGTACAGACTGGGAGGACGCACTTAAAGCGGCTTTGGCCAAAGCGGAGGACATGAAAGATGACCAGCCTAATGAGCCGGTGTATGTTCTCTTCTTTACGGATGGCGAGCCTTCTCAGTATAGTAACTTCCACGGCACATGGGGTCTTGTAAATGGTCAGGATACTGGCCCTACTGGCGACAGTAGATATGGCTACAGATACTTCTTTGCCATGTACGGTAAAGAGGCATCCAAGGACGAGGCTCGGGCAATCGTGCGCACACCGGGAGTCCAGTTCTACACAGTGTTTGCTTTCGGACCGACCAATCCTAACCAGCAGACGTATTATGGAAAAACCCAGTTTGACCTCCTGCATGACCTCGCCAAATACGCGTACAATACAGGAAACGATCTTACGGACAAGAATGCGTTTAATGCCACGGACGCGACTAAACTTAATAATGCTTTTGATGAAATTCTGAGACAGATAAGCAATTCTCTCGCTATCTCAGATGTGGTGATGAACGACAGCTTCACCAGCCTTACCGTTCCGGGCATTAATCCGGCAGAAAACGAATCCACTGGTGGATTCAGATACTGGAAGATTCCTGCCGGCGGTACGTGGGAGAACCGCCAGCCATGGACGGATTCGCCTAAAGCTGAAATAGATTCATCAGGCAGCGTAAAATGGGATTTGAGCGACATTACGTTGCAAAATGATGTGACCTATGCTGTGACATTCACGGTCTGGCCAAGTC
>CACZQE010000450.1 GCA_902783205.1 uncultured Lachnospiraceae bacterium
GCAGAGGGAAGATCTGAATATCATCGAAGAGGCAAAGGCATATGAGAGATTACAGCAGGAGTTTGGTCTGACCCAGGATCAGATTGCCGGCAGTGTATCTAAGAGCAGAACAGCAGTAACAAATACTATGCGGCTGTTAAAACTGGATAATCGTGTAAGTGAAATGATCATGGATAATCTTCTGACTGGGGGTCACGGAAGGGCGCTGCTGGCTATCGAAGATCCTGATCTTCAGTACAGTACAGCTGTTGAGATTGTCAAGAAGAACCTGAGTGTCCGTGAAGTTGAGAGACTGGTAAAGACAGTTATTCGGGATCAGGAAAAGAAGGAAGAAGAATTGGAAAATATTACTAATTCTTCGTCTCCCGGTGATGATATGGTTCATTTCTTTGAGGAACGCCTGAAGGAAATAATCGGCACAAAAGTAGCAATAAAAAACAGGAAAAACAACAAAGGACGTATAGAAATCGATTATTACTCTCTTGAAGAACTTGAAAGAATCATAGATATGATTCAAAGCATCAGAGAGTAAGAGAAAACTGATAGCAGGTAGACACGTTTTAAAAGACTATATACAGCAGGAGACAAAAGATTATGAATAATAGCGGCATACTCACCTTTTTCAACATGAAAATTGATACATTTATCATTTTTGTATCGATAATAACAGTCGCACTTGCCATAACTATTTTCTTTATGCTTCTTGATTATCTGAAAATGAGAAAAAGGTATATGGAGTTTATGACCGGAGAGACCGGCAAGAATCTGGAATATACTATTTATAAGCGTTTTCGGGAAATTGATGAGCTTAAAGTGAATCAGAAAGACAACGATGATCAGATTGAGATTATATATGATATGGTAAGGCGAAGTTATAACAAAATTGGTATCTATCACTATGATGCCTTCAATCTGCAAAATGCCTATAATGGCGGCAGCATAAGTTTCGCGCTTACTCTGCTTAACAGCAGCGATAACGGATTTCTGATAGATGTAATCCATAATCGTGCGGGATGTCATGTATATCTGAAAGAAATTAAAGAAGGAAACTGTGAAACAGCTCTGTCCGAAGAGGAGAAGAAATCTCTGGAGATGGCTCTGCAGTATGGAAAGAAGGCAGAGGAAGAAGCGGAAGAGACGAAAGAATAAGGAGAAAAGTAAATATCTATATATTTGAATCTGATGTGTTGGCAAGAAAGAAGGGGTAGGAAAGGAATGAAAGAAAATAAGAAGCTCGGTTTTGGTCTGATGCGATTGCCCAAGCTGGAAGGCATTGATCCTGACAGTGAAACAGTCTGTCCGATCGATATAGAACAGGTAAAAGAAATGGTAGATCTTTTTATGGATGCAGGATTTACATATTTTGATACCGCCTGGGCATACAACTGGTCTGAGGACGTAATCCGTCAGGCACTGGTGGAACGATATCCAAGGGAAAGCTATACGATCGCGACCAAACTTGCGGCATGGATTGAGTGTGAAACAAGGGAAGATGCCATTGCACAGTTTGAATCATCTCTTAATCTGCTGCAGACAGGTTATATTGATTATTATCTTCTCCATAATCTGGGATCGCCCAGAACGGAAATCTTTGACAAATTTGATCTGTGGACATTTGTTAATGAAAAGAAAAAAGAAGGATTGATCAGGAATGTAGGTTTCTCCTTCCATTCTACACCGGAGGAACTGGATGAAATACTGACTAAACATCCGGAGGTGGATTTTGTTCAGCTGCAGATTAACTATGCGGATTGGGAAGATCCGGCCATCATGTCTCACGGCAATTATGAAGTGGCCAGAAAACATGGCAAGCAGATAGTGATCATGGAGCCTATTAAGGGAGGCCTGCTGGCGAATCCTCCGGCTTCAGTGAAAAAAATACTGGAAGAGGCATCGCCGGATATGTCCTGCGCATCATGGGCAATTCGTTTTGCGGCAAGTCTTGACGGTGTACTGGCGGTTCTTTCAGGAATGAGCAATGTAGAACAGATGAAGGATAATCTGTCTTATATGAAGGATTTCCGGCCTCTTGACCAGGAAGAAAGCCAGGTAATAGAGGAAGCAAGAGAAGCACTGGCTAAAATGCCCATCGTTCCCTGTACAAGCTGTAATTACTGTACCAAGGTCTGCCCGCAGAATATAGGTATACCTCAGACATTTGAAGCCCTTAATTTATATATTCTTTATGATAACCTTCCTTTTGCAGCGAGAAAAGAATCATTTATTGCCCGGGGACAGGGAAAGGCAAGGGCGGATCAGTGCATTAAATGTGGATTGTGCGAGGAGGCATGCCCCCAGAGTATCTCCATCAGAGATGAATTGGAAAGGGCTGCGGGAATATTCTGCGTATAGAATGTCCGGCGCATAATGAATACGAATTGTAATCTTTTTATTGTTTCTCTCATGTGTGAGTGATAAAATAATTTTGTATGACAGGATTTTTATCACCGAGAGGGAGGATTAATATATGGATTTTATACAGGCAGCGAATCTGAAACATTATATTTTACAGAATTTCAATGTAGTTTTGCATATACATGATACCTGCGGCGGAATGTATTTTTCCATCGACCGGCCCAATGAATATGTAAAAGAGTATATTCTGGCTTATTGCCGCCATCTGTCGGTTCCGGTAAAAGTGTCGGATGATGAGATGTCCTTCTTCCCGGAGAAGGAAGGGGAGTCGAAAGATCCCGATGATTACGCAAGGATCCGGATTGTCTTTGAACCTATCAAAACCAGGACGGCGGCTTATCTGGACAAGTCTCTGGTAGGAGTCTGTGAGTACTCAGTTAAAAAAGACGCATGGCGTATCGAACATACCTGGGTTGAACCGGTCTACAGAAATAAGGGACTGGCAGACCGACTGGTAGAAAAGACAGTTGCAGAGGCTGAGGTAAGAGGCATCCGGGTAGATGCGGTATGCTCTTATGCCATTAAGTGGCTGCAGGCCAACAGAGCCTATGAGGACGACTGATAAGAGATTACATTTATAATCATAATGAAAAGAGGAGCGGGAGATTATTCTCCTGCTCCTTTTTTATCCTGCCTTTCTTGTAAATGTTTCAATTACAATGATTTCGTCCATCGTAACATCGAAGACGGATGCCAGTACAACCAGGTTGTCAATGGACGGCAAGGTCCTGCCCCGGATCCACTTGTAGATGGCCTGGGGGGTTGAAAAACCGAATATCTGCTGCACATCTCTTACCGACATGCCGGATGCAATCCTGAGCCTGTCAATGTTCCGGCCTGTTGCAGCAATGTCTATGTATGGCATTCTCATGATTATGCACCTCCTTATGCTGATCGTCATGGTCTGCTGTAAAATGTCTCTTTTTTAGGCAAAATAACTTTTAAGACAAAATAATAAATGATGCCAGATAGTTTCTGACAGTACAAAAAAACCGCCTGTCGTCCGGGACAAGCGGTATGTTTTGCAGCAGACATGATACCTGATTATTTCACTTTTACTGTGACACAGTATCAGAATAATGCATAAGGGCAGATGCCCATACAGTTCCACATGTTCCGGCCGGTTTAAGGCATGACAGTATATAATTGTGTTTTGCATTAACGAGTGTTTTCATTGTCTTACCTTTCCTTTCCGGACCTTCTGCGGCCCTGTATTTTTTCCAATATATCATTTATGGAAGGGTTTGTCATTAAACCTGCGGTATAATTCACACATTTTTCAAAAATGCTTTTAATGATTCATAGATGTCTTCTTCGGAAGGAGGACAGCCCGGTACCGACCGGTCAAAAAGTCGGGTACAGTCCCCCACACCAAGTTTTCCGCTTTTTCCTCTGAAACCCTGTCCGATACAGATTTTTTCGTTAAGCCGGTCAAATAATCCTTCTTCCCGAAGCCTTGAGAGGGCGGGAATCAGGGCGCCGTAACAGGCACTGCAGGATTCCACTTCTTCCACGGCGTCTTCCACCAGCACCGCTTTTCTGGGAAGGGGAAGGGAATCTGTTTTACTGTCCCGGTCTGATTCAGAGGGGATTTTGTAAATGTCTGCTCCGTCAAGATCTGCGCTTCCTACCCCCAGACTTTGTGCCAGATTGACATAGGGAACATCTTCCAAATCATAATGGAGCATCCTGCATACCAGGGCATCTGTCAGTACCGGATCGCAGGCTGCCATAATGCAGTTCCTGACTACCGGATGTCCACCGTCCTCAAAGTCCAGATCGCCGCAGATATGGTCAATAACAATGAAATCCTGACGGATTTCCGCGTTCAGATGGGCAATGGGCTTATGAAGGCCCATGGAGTGAAATCTTCTTTTCTCCCGGTTGGGAATCAGACCCTTCATGTTTTTGAGAGCACAGGTAATTCTGGTCTGGCAGTGCCCTTTCAGTACAGGCACATTGATCAGAAAGTCGGCATCCAGAGCAGGCTTGCAGAGGGACAGTTTCATTCCGGCGCAGTCCCTTTTTACGGATTCTGCCTTCTGCAGATCGATCAAAGGTACCTGATA